>CAZCEE010000012.1:0-20726 GCA_964497165.1 uncultured Schumannella sp.
GAGCGTGCGATCCGGCCACGCCGCAGCGCGTGCGGGATTGGGAGACACGCCCTAGAGCCCTTCGGCGATCTCCTTGATCGCGGCGAGACGGCGATCCCACTCGACGCCGATCCCGTCGAGACGCCGTGCGGTCGCGGCGAGCTCCGCCCCGACGACGCGGTAACGCACCTCGCGCCCGACGCGGGCGGGTTCGACGAGACCGACCTCTTGGAGAACCGTCAGGTGCCGGGCGATCGCCTGCCGGGTGACGGGCAGCCGCACGGCGAGGGCGGACGCCGAAGCGTCGCCCTCGCCGAGCGCGGTCAGGATGCTCCACCTCGTCTCGTCGCCCAGAGCGGCGAACACGGGCACGAGCGTCGCGTCGCGGTGCGACCTCATCCAGACCTCACCGGGCCTCCAGGTAGGCGACGAGCTCGTCGATCTCGGAGGTCCACCCGCTGCGGTTGCTCGCCATCGCGGCGGGCGGATCGGTGAGCGCGTCGAAACCCGTCTCGACGACGGTGAGCGAGGTGCCGCCGGGGATCTCCTCGAGGGTGAACCGGAAAACCGTCGAGCGCTCGAACACGACGTCGTCGGAGGCGTGGGGATCGACCGGCGCGGCGGTGTCGTCGTTGCCCCAGCGGTAGGCGATGGTGTGCGGCGGGTCGAGCTCTTCGATCCGCAGCGGGAAGTCGCCGTAGCCGTCGAACCCGAGGCTCCCGCGCGCGCCGACCGCGAGTTCGGGCAGTTCGGCACGCTGGCCGAACCAACGCACGAGGTGCTTCGGCTCGGTGATCGCGGCCCACACCTTTTCGGGTGGGGCGGCGATCGTCACCGTGCGGCGCACCGCGAAGGCGGCGTCATCGAGGGTCGCCGGGGGGTTGGTGGTCACAGTCATGATGATGGTCCTTCCACTCGTTTATTGCAACTCTTATGTTGCAGTTGGTTGAGCGTAACTGCAACTGAAAAGTTGCACAAGTGACTTCGTCGCGATTTTGGCGTCGGCGACGCCGTCGAAGCCGACCGATCTCGCCGGGGACGCCTGCGGTTGCGGGGATCCGGGGTACATGCAGTCCCCGCGAAGACGGCCGCCGATTCGCGTCATAGTCGACGCCCAAACCCGTCTCTTCTCGTAAGACACCCAAGCGGATGCGGGTCCGCGCGGCGTCGATGTGCGGCGCACCGGGGAGTGGGTCCTGATCCTCCACCCCCGGTGCGTCGCCACTTCGAGCGCCAGCGGTGTCAGAAACGGGGGCTGCTGGCCGCTTCGGCCGACCATGCGTCCTGCCGTGATTCGGGGTACACCAGCCACCCCGAGCCGGCCAGAAGACGGCACAACGGATTCCGTCGTCGCCACCCACATTCAGGGTTCCAGGGCTCGATCTTGCTGACCCTCGAACGGGTGGGAGCGTCCCCCTTTGTCCCCAATCCGGGGGACAAATGGGGGGATTCAGGGAGTTTTTGGCGACCCCACAGGTTCCGTCCCCCTTTCGGGTGCCAGCGTGACCCTAGAATGCGGGGTGTACGGTGATGCCCGTCTTCGCCAGGTGGTCGCTCCGTACGCTGGGCGATGGGACAACCCGACGTGCTGGTCGACGTCACGACTTTTCTGTCTACCCCGGCGATCGCTGCGATCGTCGCCGGGGTCTTCGGCATGTCGCCCGCCCTTCCTCCCGTGACCGCCGCAACGGTTTCGGAGGCCCTCGCCCGCACCTTCGCGGGAACCGTCGCATCGGTCGAAAGCGGTGTCCCGCAACCGTTCATCGGCCCCGACCCGGTGGGCGGCGGTTCGTCGCTCGCCACGATCGCGCGCCTCGACGGTGTCGCGCTGCTCGACCAGCTCGTCGACCTCACGCCCGGCGAGCGCTCCGAGTTCATCGGGCTGTACCCCGAAGTGATCGGCGAGTTGGCGACCAGCCCGCCCGCCGCCACCGCGGTGGCGACGTGGTGGGAGCGCACGCCGGCGGCATCTGCGGCCGCGCTGTCGAACGACCTCCCCAGTGTCGTCGGCAACCTCGAAGGGGTGCCCTACGCGGTGCGAGACACGGCGAACCGCGACTTCCTCGCCGACACGGTCTCCGACATCCACGCCCAGCTGGATGTCGGAGTCGGTCGGGCGATGGAAGACGAGCTGCGGGCTCGCCTGCGCATGCTCGCGGCGGTCGAGACGTCGCTGCTCACCGGTGCGTCGGGCGAACGACGCAGCCTCGTGTCCCTCGACGTCACCGCCCAAGGCCGTGCGGTCATCGCGGTCGGCAACCTCACCGAAGCCGACTACGTGACCTTCTTCGTGCCCGGCATGTACGTCGGGGTGGCCGACCAGCTCGTCGACTGGACCGGCAATGCCGAAACCTCGCTCATCGAGCAGCAGGAGTGGCTCGACCGGCTCGACCTCGAAGGTGAGGTCGCCACCGTCGCGTGGATCGGCTACCAGACGCCCACCGTCGTCAACATCGCCGGGCTCGACCTCGCCTACCAGGGTCGGGATGCGCTCACCGGTTCGGTGCAGGGTCTCGACGCGGTGCGCACCGGCTCGGGCTCCGCCCAGGGGGCCGCCGACCCGGGTCCGTACCTGTCGATCGTCGCGCACTCCTACGGGTCGACGGCCGCGATGCTCGCGCTGCAAGAGAACGACATCTCGGTGGATGCCCTCATCCTCGTCGGGTCGCCCGGCAGCCCCGCGACGAGTGTCGACGACCTCAAGGTCGCGAACGACAACGTGTGGGTCGCCGCAGCCGACACCGACCCGGTGCCGCGCAGTGGCGTGTTCGGCAGTCAGCCGCTCGACGACGACTTCGGGGCGACCCGGTTCTCGGTGCTGGCGATGACCGACCCGATCACCGGCGAACGGCTCGACGACATCAACGGCCACGTCTACTACTTCTGGCCCGGCACGACCTCGGTGCGCAACACGGCGCTCATCGCGATCGGGCAGGGTGAACTCACCACGACCGACACGGTGCTGGCGAAGGCCACCGCGCGGTAGCAGCGCCCGCAGCAGCGCCCGTAGCCGCGCCCGAAGTACCTTCGCCCGCCTCGTAGACTTCCGGGGTGTCCGAAATAACCCCCGACGTCGTGTCGCATCTCGCGCATCTCGCCCGCATCGCTTTAACGGATGACGAGATCACCAAACTGACCGGCGAACTGGGGCAGATCGTCGACTCGGTTGCGAAGGTGACCGCCGTCGCGACCCCCGATGTGCCGGCGACGAGCCACCCCATCCCGCTCGGGATGGTGACGCGTGAGGATGTCGTCGGCCAGACCCTCACCACCGAGCAGGCCCTGTCAGGAGCGCCGGAGCACGAGCTCGGGCAGTTCAAGGTGTCGAGCATCCTGGGGGAGGAGCAGTGAGCGCCGACCTGATCACGGCATCCGCTTCGACCCTCTCTGAGCTGCTCTCGTCCGGCGAGGTCTCCAGCGTCGAGGTCACGCAGGCACACCTGGACCGCATCGCAGCGGTCGACCCGGCGGTGCACGCCTTCCTCCACATCAACGCCGCCGCGCTCGAGACGGCCCGCCAGGTGGATGCCCAACGCGCTGCGGGTGCCGCGCTCGGCTCGCTCGCCGGCATCCCGGTCGCCATCAAAGATGTGCTGTGCACGCTCGACATGCCCTCGACAGCGGGGTCGAAGATTCTCGAAGGCTGGATTCCGCCCTACGACGCGACCGTGGTGGCGCGGATGCGGGCGGCCGGTATGGTGCCGCTCGGCAAGACCAACATGGACGAGTTCGCGATGGGCTCCTCGACCGAGCACTCCGCGTATGGCAACACCCACAACCCGTGGGATCTGACGCGCATCCCCGGCGGTTCGGGTGGTGGCTCCGCGGCGGCGGTCTCGTCGTTCGAGGCGCCGCTCGCGCTCGGTTCCGACACCGGTGGTTCGATCCGGCAGCCGGCCGCGGTCACCGGGTCGGTCGGCATGAAGCCCACCTACGGCGGTGTCTCGCGCTACGGGGCGATCGCGCTGGCGTCGTCGCTCGACCAGGTGGGTCCGGTCACCCGCACGGTGCTGGATGCCGGTCTGCTGCACGACGTCATCGGCGGACACGACCCGCGCGATTCGACCTCCATCCCGGATGCCTGGCCGTCGTTCGCCGAGGCCGCCCGTGCCGGGTTGCGTGGCGAGGGGCTGAAGGGCCTGCGGGTCGGTGTCGTGAAGGAGCTGTCGCAGGAGGGCCAGGGTTTCCAGCCCGGTGTGCTGCAGCGCTTCCGCGAATCGCTCACGCTGTTGGAGGCGCAGGGCGCCGAGATCGTCGAGGTGAGTGCCCCGTCGTTTGACTACGCGATCGCCGCCTACTACCTGATCCTGCCCGCTGAGGCGTCGAGCAACCTCGCCAAGTTCGATTCGGTGCGTTTCGGTCTGCGGGTCGAGGTGCCCGGCGGAACTGTCGAGGATGTCATGGCCGCCTCCCGCGAAGCCGGTTTCGGCGACGAGGTGAAGCGCCGCATCATCCTCGGCACCTACGCCCTGTCGGCCGGCTACTACGACGCCTACTACGGGTCGGCACAGAAGGTGCGCACCCTCATTCAGCGTGACTTCAACGCCGCGTTCGAGAAAGCTGACGTTCTGGCAACCCCGTCAGCCCCGACGACCGCCTTCCCGTTGGGGTCGAAGGTGGATGACCCGCTGGCGATGTACCTCAACGATCTGACGACGATCCCGGCGAACCTGGCCGGGGTGCCCGGCATTTCGATCCCGGCAGGTCTCGCCCCGGAAGATGGTCTGCCGGTCGGCATCCAGTTCATGGCGCCCGTCCGCGAAGACGCTCGCCTCTACACGGTCGGTGCTGCCCTCGAGGCACTGCTCGAGCAGCAGTGGGGCGGCTCGCTGTTGTCGAAGGCCCCCGCCCTCGCCTAAACGGCCTCAAAAGACCGCCGGTTGAGCAGCGCCCCTCTCGTTGGTCGAGTAGCCGCGCAGCGGCGTGTCGAGACCCGCGCTACTCGACGCTGACGACCGTGCCGTGGGTGATGCGAACGAGTTCTTCGTAGCTCAGGGGAAAGACAGCGTGCGAGTGCCCGGCGGCGGCCCAGATTTCGGGGAACGTCTCAAGCACCGGATCGACGAGGGTGCGCAGCGCCACCGGATGCCCGACGGGTGCGACGCCGCCGATCGCCTGACCTGTCGCGGATCGCACGATTTCGGGGGTCGCCCGGTCGATCGTGTCGACTCCGATGCGCGCGGCGAGGGCGACGGTGTCGACGCGGTGGCCGCCTGACGTCATGACGAGCAGCGGGGTGTCGGCGTCGCCGGTGCGGGCGACGAACACGAGGGAGTTGGCGATGGCGCCCACGTCGACGCCAAGTGCGGCGGCGGCTTCGGCGGCGGTGCGGGCCCCGTCGGGGATGTGTCGGATGCGGTCGGCCCCGGCAACCCCGGCGTCGCGCAGCACGGCGCGCACGTTTTCGACACTGCGCGGGTAGTTCTCGGTCACTCCTCGAAGATATCCAGGTACCACGGCCGCGCCGCTCATCGTCGAAGCCTTGCGGCTACTCGGGATCGGGCCGGCATGGGGATCGGTCGCTGTTCCGGATCTCGCGATCGGGGTGGGATTGCGACGAACCCGTGTACGGGATCTGGCATGATCGCCCACCCGTTGTCGTGGGTGAGCATGTGATGGTGTCGGCAGAGCAGGATTCCGTTGTTGATGTCGGTCGGGCCGCCCTGTTGATAGGGGGTGGCGTGGTGGGCTTCGCACCAGGAGACGGGGCGATCACAGCCGGTGAAGCGGCATCCTCCGTCGCGGGCGGCGAGGGCTTCGCGTTGGCGTGCGGTGAAGAGTCGTTTCTCGGGTGCGGCGTTGAGGGGGTCGGTGCCGGTGTCGTTGAAGAGGATCGGCAGGATGCCGGCGTCGCAGATGGTGCGATCCGCAACCTCGAGGGGGACGCCGTCGGGTTGGTTGCCGAAGAAGGCTGCGCCGGTGCGTTGGCGGAGGTCGCGGTCGGTGACGAGTAGCCGCACGGCGTGACGTCGGGCGCCGAGGACCCGGTCGGGGTCGACTTCGCCGCCGATGCGGATGAGGTCGACGAGGGTGTCGAGTGCGATCTGCCCGAGGGTGCGCTCATCTTCAACCAGCCGTTCGGCCCGTTCACGCGATGCGGCGTCGATGAAGCGTGGACCACCGCGCCGCGGGGAGGTGGCGGCGTCGTAGGCAGCCCCGATGATCTCCGCAGACTCGGGGTCGAGCAGACCGGAAAGTTGGGTCATGCCGTTGGCGAGGGGAGTGAGCGTGAGATACCGCTTTTCACGCAGCATCCGGTGCCGGTCGCGGACGTTGGCGGTATCCAGTTCGTCTCGCAGTTGCCGAGCTCGCGCCGCGAGTTTCTCCACCGGCAGCGAGGGCGCGAGCGCGGCCAGTACCTCAGCAGCGTCGGCGAGGTCATCCGCGGCGATTTCGGCGGTCGGCGACCCCAACCCGGCGCGGATCACATCAGCCTTCTCTACCGACACCAGTCCCGAAGCGACCCCGGTGCCGACCGCAGCGAGCCACGGGTCGGCATCCACGGTCAGCAGCTCCCCGACCCGCACCAGCGTCTGCGCTTCCCGCTTGGAGACCCCCGACACCTGTTCCACGAGCTTCTCCGGGGTGCCGGCGCCGAGGCGTTGCGCGAGCCCGCCGAAGCCGTCCTCGCGCCGCGAGCGATGCTTCATCTCCGCCGCGAAGGACCCCAGCGATGCCTCGACCAGTCGCCGCAACTCACCCAACTCACGCGCACCCGTGAGCAGCGCGTCGTCATCGAGCACGCACGGGTCAGCGCCGAGCCACGTGAAGGCGGGAGCGGAAGGGGACATACATCCATTGAAGCAACCTTCGAACGTATGTACTAGGTAGACGAACCATTCTCAGGATAAGTCGTCACCCGCGAGCCTGTGGAGGACTCGCTACCCCACCGACTCACGCTCTGAGGATCCTGCCGACCCACCCGAGTACGCCGCATCGATGAGCGTGGCCGCCGCGGCGCGCGCGTGCGTCGCGGCGGTATGCGACCCCATGATCGCGGCCGTCGTCTGCGCCCCTTCGCTGAGCAGGGAGAGCTGGGGCGCGAGCCACTCCGGTCCGCCGGCTTCGGCGACGATGCGCTCAAGGTCTTTCTGAACCCCGCGCTTGTGGTCGCGCACCATGTCGGCGACCCCAGGGGAGACGGCACCGAGTTCGGCAAACGTGTTGATGAACGCGCAGCCGCGGAATTCGGGTTCAAGGAACCAACCGGCGAGAAAGTCGAAGACGGCGAGCATCCGATCCCGTGGACTGCCGGCCGCCGCGATGACGCGGTCGACCCCGGTGACCCACTCGTCGTGGCGCCGCGAGAGCACCGCGCGTACGAGAGCGTCTTTCGAGGGGTAGAGCGAGTAGAGCCGTTTGAGCGAGACGTTGGCGGCGTCACGCAGCTGGTCCATCGTGACCGTCGAGATCCCCCGGGCGTTGAAGAGGTCAGCCGCGACCGTCACCACATGGTCGTCGAGATCGCGCGCGGGGTTGGCGGATGTCGTGGTCATGCCGACAGCATAGCTTGCATTGAGAACGCACGTTCTCTAGAGTGGACGAAAGCAGAGAACGAGCGTTCTCCGCAAACGCAGACAAACGCAGACAAAGGGAGACGCAATGGGCTACATCACGGTGGGCGAAGAGAACGGTGACGACATCCGCCTGCATTTCGAAGACCGCGGGTCGGGCCAGCCGGTGGTGCTCGTGCACGGCTACCCGCTCGATGGACGGTCGTGGGAGAAGCAGGAGGCGGCGCTTCTCGAGGCCGGCTTCCGAGTGATCACGTATGACCGTCGCGGCTTCGGTCGTTCGAGTTCCCCGTCGACGGGCTACGACTACGACACGTTCGCGGCCGACTTCAACACGGTGCTCGAGACGCTCGACCTGAAGGATGCGATCATCGCCGGCTTCTCGATGGGCTCGGGTGAGGTGACGCGGTACCTCGCGACCTACGGATCGGCGCGGGTGGCGAAGGCGGCGCTCATCGCGTCGCTGCAGCCCTTCCTCGGGAAGACCGACGACAACCCCGAGGGCGCTGCGCCGTTGGAGTTCTTCCAGGGTGTCTCCGACACGGTGAAGGCGGATCGTTACGCGTACTTCACGGAGTTCTTCGACGGATTCTTCAACCTCGATGAGTTCCTCGGATCCCGTATCAGCGAGGAGGTCGTTCGCGCGTCGTGGAACATCGCGGCGTCGTCGGGTGCCATCGCGGCTGCTGCTGCGCCGCTCACCTGGGCGACCGACTTCCGGGCGGATCTGCCGAAGTTCGATGTGCCGACCCTCGTGCTGCACGGAACCGCGGACCGCATCCTGCCGATCGACGCGACCGCGCGGCTCTCGGCGAAGGCGATTGCGAACGTCCGCCTGGTTGAGATCGAGGGCGCCCCGCACGGGATGCTGTGGACTCACGCCGAGGAGGTCAGCGCCGCGTTGCTGGAGTTCGCGCGGGCGTGACCGCCTCGTGACGGATGCCGGGCCCCCGTCGTAGCCCGGCATCCGTCCATCCCTCCCGCCAGCGCCAAATACGATGGAGCACATGGCTAAAGCCGATCTGATGGACTACGACAAGGCGCTCGAACTGTTCGAGCCGGTGATCGGCCTCGAGATTCACGTCGAACTGAGCACGAAGACGAAGATGTTCAGCGACGCCCCGAACCCGGCGAACAGCGACAACCACGACGCCGAGCCGAACACGCTCATCACGCCCGTCGACCTCGGCCTCCCGGGCAGCCTCCCGGTCGTCAACGAAACCGCGGTCGAGTACGCCATCTCGCTGGGTCTGGCGCTCGGCTGCGAGATCGCCACGTCATCCCGTTTCGCGCGCAAGAACTACTTCTACCCCGACCTGGCGAAGAACTACCAGATCAGCCAGTACGACGAGCCGATCGCGTTCGAGGGCAGCGTGCAGGTGGAGTTGGAAGACGGTACGACCGTCGACATCCCGATCGAGCGGGCGCACATGGAAGAGGATGCCGGCAAGCTCACGCACCTCGGTGGGGCGACCGGTCGCATCCATGGGGCTGAGGCGAGCCTGGTGGACTACAACCGTGCCGGCGTTCCGCTGGTGGAGATCGTGACGAAGCCGATCATGGGCACCGAGGGCCAGGCGCCGGAGGTGGCGAAGGCGTATGTCGGCACGATCCGCGACATCGTGCGGGCGCTCGGCATCTCGGAGGCGCGCATGGAGCGCGGCAACCTGCGCTGCGACGCGAACGTGTCGCTCATGCCGCGCGGCTCGACGAAGCTCGGCACGCGCACGGAAACGAAGAACGTGAACTCGATGCGCTCGGTGGAGCGTGCGGTGCGGCACGAGATCCAACGGCAGGCCGCCATCCTCGCCGCCGGTGGCACCATCCAGCAGGAGACCCGCCACTGGCACGAAGACAAGGGCACCACCTCGCCCGGCCGGGTGAAGTCGGATGCCGACGACTACCGGTATTTTCCGGAACCCGACCTGCTGCCGATCGAGCCTCCCGCCGCTCTGGTCGCGTCGCTGCGTGCGGCGCTGCCCGAGGCGCCCGCGGTGCGGCGTCGGCGGTTGCGTGAGACGTGGGGGTTCACGGAACTCGAGTTCCGGGATGTCGCCAACGCCGGCCTGCTCGTCGAGATCGAGGAGACGGTGGGCTTTGGTGCTGCGCCGGCTCAGGCTCGCAAGTGGTGGACGGGCGAGATCGCCCGGCTCGCGAACGCTCAGGGGGTGGATGCCTCCACCTTGGTTTCCCCGCTGCACGTGTCGGAGCTCATCTCGCTCGTCGAGTCGGGGGAGCTGACCGACCGGTTGGCCCGCCAGGTGCTCGAAGGTGTCATCGCGGGGGAGGGGCGTCCGTCGGAGGTTGTCGCCGCGCGGGGTCTCGCCGTGGTGTCGGATGACGGGGCCCTGTTGGCAGCGATCGATGAGGCTTTGGCTGCGCAGCCGGATGTGTTGGAGAAGCTGCGGGACGGGAAAGTTCAGGCGGCCGGGGCGATCATCGGTGCTGTGATGAAGGCGATGGGTGGATCAGCGGATGCCGCCCGCGTTCGCGAACTCGTGTTGGAGCGAGCGCAACAGGGCTAGTGGTTACACAAGCTTGATCGAAAGCCCGCTGTTGACCTTAGCGATCGTTGCGAACTGCCAAGGCTCCAGGGAGAACCTTCGAAGCTCGTCGAGAACACTCGCCGGATCTGGGCGAGACGTAATTGACATGTCTGACTCAAGACGATGTGCAGCTGTTTCCTGGCCGCGGTAGATCTCCACCTGACGTCCCTCTGAAACTGCGCGGATGCAAACTGCGCGAGCATAGTAGGCGACGAACTGGCCGTCGCCTAGCCGTGTCGCGGCGTCAGCGAGATTGACTAGGTTGCCGTTGTCCTGCTTCTCGCGAATAATCCCAGACTCCGCGATCGTCTGGGACAGATGGGATGCGTCACCGTCAACGAATGCAGCGCGCAACATCTCGTGATAGGCGGCTTCGCTCCCGGGCCGCGCAACCTTGCTGAGGTAGACACGAGCATTGGCGATGTCCGTCTCCAACTCGGAGACCATCAGGTTTCGGGTGATGTCGTCTAGGTCGAGGAATTCGAAAGTCATTGGCGTCAGCCCCTCATGTGGCGATGGTCATAATCTTGGCACGCCGTCTCCGCTACGAGACTCGAATCCTGGTTGACCCGGGTGCTGGAGTCTTCTGCCTGGAACCAATACGGTGTCCGTACGATCAAGCCGATCGCAACAATGCCATGGTCAGGGAGCGACAGCCTTCCTGGCGTGCTCGCCAGGAGTCCTGATGTCGATTACCAAATGTGCTCTCGCGATCATTACAGAGCGTGGTCACAAGGTGGTAAAGCCGACCTGGAGTGACCTTGACGCCGAAGAAGAGAGCTTTCTCGCACGACACATCGAGGAACTCCGAGGAAAGATCTCGGAGGGGGACGCGCGCGGGCGTTTCGCCTCTGGCTCGAACCTACTTTCCGATCTGCAGACCATGCTAGCCGCCGACAAGGGAGCCTTCGTCGCCATAGCAGAGCGTCTAGTTCAGCAGCTCGCGACGGAGATGAAGACGGTCAACTCGTCGTCTTGTGTCGTAGCAGTAGTAGTCGAGATTACGGTCGGCGGGAGCGGTCGTGCGAGCATCCTCAAACTCGATGCGGAGATCGAAGCCGCGCAGTTGGAACAGACGGAGGACGGGATCCGACTTCACGTCTTCGATGACCTGTTGCCGCGCCCGGGCGACATCCAAAAGGGGATCTCGTGGCCGGACCCCCGGTCGCCCGACTCTGACGTTGTCGTCCTCGACCGAGTCACTGCAGGTTCGGCCACTAAGTACTTTCAACGCGCTTTTGGCATCGTCGCGTCGCCGCGACCAAAGGACGTTGAAGATGCACTGCGCAAAGATCTCGCGGCACTACCGCCGAGCGAGCTCAGCGAAGCAGTAGCTGCGATCGGAACCGGCGGCCCGGTCGACGGAGTGATCGCCCGCATCAGGGAGACCGTCCCGACCTTCCACAGCTCCGTGCCCGCGCCCGTAACTCGGGACGCACCTCCTGGGTACATCCGTGACACGTTCAACGCGGCCGCTCCCATCCGGTACGAAGCGAATGGCATTCAGCTCTTGGTGCCACCGCGGTTGAGTCAGCAGGTATCGACTCGTAGGTCGGGAACCGGGTTCGAGACTGTCATCCGGACTTCGACCCCTCTGACCCCGGTAGTCGAGGACGACATCGGTGGCTAGGCCTAGCCTCTGCTCATGATGGAAACGGAGGTCGCAACTCATCTGAAGAGCCTGTTCGAACGGGTGAACCAGTTGAGTGTGGATGGCTGGGCGGTGGTCGACGGGCTCGAAGTCCTCGAAGTTTCCTCGCCGACATTCGAGAGCGAAGACGCCGTGGTCGACGCCTATCGAGAATTACTCGGGCACTCTCGTGCCGTCAATCTCACGGTTTCGTTTGGCGACGCAAGTCTAGTTTTTGACGTACACGCCGACGGCACGCGCAGCTTGAGCCGCCGCAGCGAAGGTGACTTGTCTGACACCTTCGGGCCCAAGGATGTCGCAACTGCCCGGGCTGTCTGGGCTGGAAACTTTGAGCGGCTGAGTCAGCTACCAGGTGCCGCGTGGTCACTGTCGGCCGAGATCCAGCTCGACGCCCTCGTCCAAGACTCAGAACACCGGTGGCTCGTGGTTCGAAATCTCGCTACCGCGCAACAGGCGTTCGCGTCGCTGCCTTGCTGGCGTTGGGGAGAGCTCTTCGGCGCGGCGGACTCGCTCGTGATCGTGGCCGGGGACCTCGATGCCGAGGCGACTCTTCAGTCGGAGGCAATCCTCGTTTGCGGACCACACTCAGATGACCTGGCCTTGGAATCTGATCTTGTTGCCGCAGATCGCTTTAGTTTCAAGTTTCCGGTGTTGGCGAACGCGCCGGACCCTTCTTCTATCGTCTCTCGGGCGCATCACGGAAGTTTGGCTACATTCGCGAGGTTGCTAGTCGGAGGTGCGGCGACATTGTCATGGCTGGCTTTCGCCACCGACGTGCGCCCGAACGAGACTGGATTGTCGGTCGAGATTTTTGGGTTTCGGCGCGTCAGCCACGTTCTATCAAGAGAAGGCGTCGACTTCGACGACGTTCAAGCCAAGTCCGCGATCAACCTGTTTGAGTGGGCGGGACGGGGCGCGTCGGTTGATCACCTGCTTGCCGTCCGTCAAGTCGCCAGCCTGAGCGTCGAGGTGCCGCCATGGCTGATTGCCGATGACGTTCGGTTGGCGGCCGAGCCGATATTCACCGCGTTGCGATCCGATGCAGTCGCGGATGTGATGAAGATGAGGCGTGAGGTGCATGCGCTTGCCTCTGGCGTGGCCCTTCAAGCGGCCGAAAGGTCGGCAGCGATCGCGCGCAGCTCTGTCGAGCGCGCGCTGGCGTTCGTCGTTGCAGCCGTCGGGGTCTTCGTGGCACAGTCGGTGGACGCGATCAGTCCGGCATTGGCTGAGACGCTCCGGGATGTACTAGCAGCAGCTTTTGCCTTGGTCGCCCTCTGGAACCTCTTCGTTGAGGGGCCGTTTGCCACCGCACCCGTACGCGCATTCCGAGCGGACCTTCCAGTATTTGCTCGCCTCCTGTCGGAACGCGAGGTGGCCGAGCTCCGAGACCTTTCATCAGTAAAGACGGCCTCGAGTCGAGGCTGGCTCGTGAGGATCGCGGTGCCAGCGATGTTCCTGGCCCTCGCCGTTGCCGTCTGGCTTATCTAGCAAGGCGGCGTGCATCTCCGACTACTGATCACGGCGCTCGCGACAGGCATGACCAATCGACTGCGTCGCGGATGACTTCCGAAGTACATGCGCGGCTGCACTTTGCGCGAAGCTGCCGATCCGACCATGGATCGCCGATCTTGTACCTCGTGCGAAAAGCAACCTCTAGCCTCGTAGTCCGCTTTCGATGTCGACGAATCCCGAGTCGCCGACGAGTGAGGTGGCGAACGAGGCGATCTCGCGGGTGTTGCGGTAGTTGCGGGTCATGACGACGCCGCGGCCGGCGATTGAGATGCCGAGTTCGCCGAGGGTGTAGCCCCCGGGTAGATGGACTGCTGGCCGTCGCCGATGAGGATGAAGGCATCCGGTTGGTCGCCGACCAGGCGGCGCAGCGGGCGGATCATCGCCGGTGCACCAGGCTAAGGGTTCCCGCCCACCAGTTCGATGAGCTTCGCCTCGGTGACGATTGGGATGCACAGTTCCCTGGCCCTTCGGGCCTTCCCCGACTGGCTATCAGGATCGGCGGCTACGACGAGCTTCACCTTCTTGGAAGCGCCCGAGGCCATCGTGATCCCACGATCGCCGAGGTACGCCTGCCACGCGTCGCGTTCGTGGGCCATGTCGCCGGTGAGCACGACGACATCCCCCGGCTCGAGACGGAAGGTGCCTCCAGCGAGCGACGACGACACGGGCGGCGCTGTGATCGCCGGTAGCGTCGGTTCGCCGAAGTCGATGTCGGTGACGCCGAGCGCGGTCGACAGCGACTCGAGCTCAAGCACCTCGTCTGCAGTAAGTACGCCGTCTGCCCACGCCGCTGCAACCATCCGGTGCAGGTACGAGCGGTGGAGGTGTTCGACGGCAGTACGGGGGAGGCCGAGGCTAGTCGCGACATCCACGAGCTCTTGCTCTTCGGTGTGCGACAGATGACCGTCGAGAAGCGCTCGGTCGAGGATTCCGAGATAGTCAAGTTCTCGGGCTGAGGCGTGGATTGGTGCCGCCGCGGCGGAGATCCGTTCAACGAAGTGGCGCCGTGGGGCACTCGCGGATTCGCGCGGGTACCACTCAGCTGCAGACGACTCATCGAACTCCCAGTGGATCGCTTGCGCTAGGAGATCCGCCCAGTATGTGTTGCTCGAAGAGCGGGCCCAGTAGTGCGCCAAAACCATTGCAGTGTCGCGCGCGTCAGCCGAGGCTCGATGCGTCACCGATCGCCCGATGCCCGCAGCGGCGCAGACGGCGTCGAGCGAGCGGGCCGCCTCAGGAAAGAACTCCGAGGCGAGGCGCATCGTGCAAGCGTTGGGAAAGGACAACCGGCCGCTCCAAGAGACCGCAAGTGAGTCGTCGACCTCCGAGAGTTCTGCGGTCAGGAAGCGGGTGTCGAACTCTAGGTTGTGCGCGACAAGCACGCGGTTGGCCAACAGATTGAGGATGCGGGTACCGAGGTCGATGAACCGCGGGGCTTCGAGGATGTGGTGCGCTTCGATTCCGTGGATGCGCGTCGGGCCGACATCTCGTCCGGGGTTGACGAGCGACTCCCAAGACCCCTCAATCTCGCCGTAAGGGCTGACGTGGACGATCGCGATCTCGACGATCCGGTCGCCGCGCTTCGGTGAGAAGCCCGTCGTCTCGACATCGATGACTGCGAACCCTGCTCCGGGCATGGGGTTCCTTCCTGATCCTGCGCGCACGCTATCGCGGCTGCGCACCCGTTGCCAACAGCGTCGTCCCTTTCCGCAATGATGTTGCTTGAAGTCGTTCGCTGGTGATCAGGGAGACCCGTGACTAACGAAACTGTTCCGGCGCACCTGGCCCGCGCATCAGCCGAGTGGCGCAGCTCCCTGATCGATGTCAGCGGCAGCAACCGTCTGCTCTACTTCAAGCCCAACGCCTCAACGATCGACCTAGAGCCTGCTCCAGTTGGAGTGAAGGATCGGCTCCTTCGGGGCGAAGTCGTCAAGCTTTCTGAGCTCGTTACCGACGAGGCCAGCTATAAGGCCGCTCAACGTGCATGCGCCTCTCTTGCGAGGAAGCAGCGTGAAGCACGGGAAGAGTACGGCGTTTCCGTGACCTTTCTCGCAGTCGGGCTCGCGTCTTGGAATCCCGAGGCGAACCCTGCATTGGCTCGCGCGCAGACCGACGCCGCCGAGCCCACGACTTCGCCTCAAGGCAAGCCCAAATACACACATCCGTCTGCTCCGGTGCTCCTGCGACCCCTTGAGTTGTCTCTCAAGAGGGGTGCCCAGGATGTCTGGGAACTGCGGCTGGATGAGGATTTCCAGTTCAACGGCGTGCTCGAACACGTGCTCAATGCCGGCGGTCGGCGATTCGATGTTGACGAGATCCTCGAGTCCGACGACGGAACGGCTGACGGGCTCGACGCGATGCTCGACGAGGTCTCTTCGCACTGCAACGACATTGCGGAGTTCGAGCTCAAGGACGCCTTGTTGCTCGGCGCATTCAGCTACCAGAAGCAGACCATGGTGGCGGACATCGACAACATCGGTGCGCTCGCGGGGTCGGATCTGGTGGCTGCGCTCTCAGGCGATCTCTCAGCCGTTGGCCGGATCAGGGCAGTTGCGAGCGAAGTTCGCGAGGACCAACCGGACTATGAGCCGGTCGAGTCAGAATTCCTGGTTCTGGACGCCGATGCCAGCCAGAGTTACATCGTCAACGCCGCCGTTGGCGGTCGAAACCTGGTTGTGCAGGGCCCGCCAGGGACGGGGAAGAGCCAGACGATCGCAAACGTTATTGCCGCTACCGTCGCGGCCGGGCGGTCCGTGCTGTTCGTTGCGCAGAAGCGCGCGGCGATCGCGGCTGTGCTCGACCGCCTTGAACGTGTGGGCCTAGACCACCTCGTTCTTGACATGTTCGCCTCAACCGGCTCTCGTCGCTACGTCGCCGACCAGCTGCGATCCGTGCTGGACCTCCAAAAGAGTGCAGCGCTGCCGATCGTTGAGGATCTCCATCTCCGGCTCACCCAGGCGAGGGACCGGCTCGTGCGGCACAACGACGCGCTGAGAAAGAAGAGGGGTTGGGGTGCCGCTGAACCCGATGGAGGCAAGTCCGTCACCGAGCTTCGAGCTATTGCGGCGGGGCTCCCTGAAAGCGCTCGATCAGACCTTCGGGTTCCCGCGAAGACCGTTGAATCGTGGCCCTCCACCGGCCTTAGCCGATACGGCTACCTCGTCGACCAGCTATTCGATCTTGGATCCCTCAGCCCAGATTGGTTGCAAGCGGCCGGTTGGGCTCCGGGAAAGATCGTGACCACCGATATTGCAGTCTCGATGAGTCAGCTGGCGCGGACTTTGGGGCAAGAGGACATGCCGGACGTGATTTCAGCCGTCACGCGACTTAGCGCCGAGATCGGCGGGCCCGAGCTGCGCGCCTGGAAAGACGTGGACTCCGTCCTGAAGTTGATCGCCAGCGTCGCGTATCTGACGAGCCGTTCCCCGAGCGTGCTGGATCCACAGATACTTGCTCGGCTCGACGCGCTCTTGTTTGTCACTGACCGTGCGTACCGCAAGTCGTCAGCTGTTAAGCCGTCCTGGTCACTCAGACGCCAAGCGCAACGTGACCTGAAGCGCGTCTTTCTGAAGCTCCCGAAACCGGAGGCTCACGCGCTGCTCTTGCGGGCTCGATCAGTCAAGGATGACTGGAGGTCGGATCGGCATCCATTCGTGCCGGATGGATTTGAGTCTGTTGAGGAAGCTTGGCGCCGAGTCACCGCAGACGTCGCGAAAGTTCAAGAGTTCGCTCAAGCGATCGACTTCGGGGCGCTCGATCTCGAACAGTGGGAGCAAACTCTTCTGGGCCTCGCGATAGACGCCCGGTTGGGGAAGCTGCCCTCAGCGTATGTATACGAAGAGGAACTGAGGTCGGCGGGGCTCGGGCGCGTGTTGGATGGGGTTCGGGAGCGCCTGCGCAAGGACGCAGGCCTGACGTCGCGACCCAGCCAGATCTTGGAGTGGTGCGTGGTGAGATCCGTTCTGGAGGACGCGCAGATAGCTTCCCCCGAGCTCTCTAGCCTGAGCGGCGTACAACTGAACGCGACTGTGCGAGAGTTCCAGACCGCTGAGTCGGCGAAGCTGGGGGCCAATGCGGCTCGCGTGAGACGAATAGCAGCCGAAAGGCTCAAGCAGGCGCTCGACGCTCACTCGAACGAGCACCTATTGCTCAAGTCGGAAGTCACCCGAAAGCGGAACTTCCGCGCCGTGCGCACCTTGTTTCGGGAAGCGCCCAACGTGATGCGCGCAGTCAAACCTGTCTGGGCGATGAGCCCGCTGCAGGTCTCCCGGCTACTGCCGCCGACCGAATGCTTCGACTTGGTGATATTCGATGAGGCGAGCCAAGTGAAGCCAGCGGATGCGATTCCGTCGCTCCTTAGGGGTGGCCAAGCGGTAATTGCAGGTGATAGCCGTCAGCTCCCACCGACCGACTTCTTCTCGAAGGTGCTCGAAGACGACTTCGGACAGCCGCCCGAGGCCGACGATGAGACCGCATCGCTCATCGGCGACGACTCTGCCGTAAGTCCCCCGTCCGTCGCTTCCGAGTCATTCACACGAGACGCCGAGAGCATCCTCTTCGCGATGGATCGGGTGCTCGCGGGTCAATCGCGCATGCTCCAATGGCACTATCGATCTCGCGATGACCGACTGATCGCAGTGTCGAATGCCGGGATCTACTCCGGGGCGCTCACGACCTTCCCCTCGGCGGACGCTCCGGATGCACTGCGCTACGTGAGCGTTCCGCAGAGCCCAGGCGTTTCGGGCACCGCCAACAGTCCGGACCTTGAGGTTAAGCGGGTTGTCGAACTCGTTCGCGAGCATCTTGCCGATCACAAGGGCGAGAGCCTCGGTGTGATCACGTTCGGTGTCAAGCATCAGGCTCGCATCGAGCAGGCTCTCGATCAAGCAGCTCACGATGACCTTGAGCTTCGAGCCCTCCTGAACGGCGCAACCATCGAGCCGTTCTTCGTCAAGAGCATTGAGCGCGTGCAGGGAGATGAGCGCGACGCGATAATCCTCTCGGTCGGATACGGAAAGGGCGACGACGGTCGGCTTCGGTACTTCTGGGGCCCCCTTCTGAAAGACGGTGGTGAGCGTCGGCTCAATGTGGCAATCAGCCGTGCGCGTCGTCGTATGACTCTCGTCACAAGCTTCACGCCGGACGACGTTGCCGACGATGCGCATCCGTCGCCGGGATTCCGCCTCATGCATCGCTTTCTTCGTTACATGGCGAGTGACGGCGCAGAGCTTGTTGGCGGGCCAAACCGCGAAGCCACGCTGAACCCATTCGAGATCGACGTGCGCGATCGCTTGACCGCGGCCGGCCTCGCTCTGGACCCCCAAGTCGGCGCCGGTTCGTATCGAATCGACTTCGCGGTTCGCCATCCGAAGTACCCCGGCCGCCACGTGCTCGCGATCGAAGCGGACGGCGCGGCATATCACTCAGGAGCGATCGCGCGCGAGCGAGATCGCCTCCGACAGATGCTCCTTGAAGCGCGTGGCTGGACCTTCTATCGGATCTGGAGCACGGACTGGTTCAACAACCCCGACGCGGAAGTCGCCAACATCCTTGAGGCAGTGAGTCAAGCCCTCAAGGCGGCAGCACCCGAAATGGAAGCGGAGCTGCCCGACTCGAACCTCGGATGGGAGCTCGAAGCTTCGGAACGTAAGGTTCCCAAGCCGCACTTCTATCCCTACCAGGCGATCGGGGAGTACTCGCATCGGCTCATTGTCGCCCTCGTCGAGCATTGTCGAAGCGATGGTGTGCTTCGCTCCGCTGATGAAGAGTTTGCCTTTGTGATGGCCGAGCTTGGCTTCCAAAAGCGGGGTAGCCGGATCGTCGCAGCGATCGAGGCGGCTCAGCGTGACGCCCGTACCGCGTTCTAGAAGCGGGTGCAGTCGCTACGCCGCAACCACTCCCACCCAAAGCCCGTCCCGCGCGCGGGTCATCGCGACGTAGAGCTCGCGCCGCTCCATCTCGACGCGCTCCCCGGCATCCTGACCGTTCTCGGCAACAGCCGCAGGCCCGACCAGCCGAGCCGGGGTGTGCGCGACGAGCACGTGCTTGAACTCCAACCCTTTCGCGCGCTTGATCGTCCCGACCTTCACCGCCGCCGACACCCGCCCGTCGTACTTCGCCAACTCGACGACCGGCACCCCCGCAGCGCCGAGCAACCGCACCACCGACGACACCTCCCGCGTGCGCATCGCGAGTACCGCGACATCCCCGGGATGCACTCCGGGCGTCGCGAGCAACTCCCGCACCCGCGCGACCAACGCCGCATCGTGAGCACCGACCGACGGGAAGCGCGAGATCGACGGAGCCGCGCCTTCGCGCAGAACTTCGGCGGCATCCATTCGGCCTCGCAGTCCGCTTTCGATGTCGACGAATCCCGAGTCGCCGACGAGGGAGGCGGCGAACGAGGCGATTTCGCGGGTGTTGCGGTAGTTGCGGGTCATGACGACGCCGCGGCCGGCGATTGAGATGCCGAGTTCGCCGAGGGTGTAGCCGCCGGGGTAGACGGACTGTTGGCCGTCGCCGATGAGGTTGAAGGCATCCGGTTGGTCGCCGACGAGGCGGTGCAGCAGGCGGATCATCGCGGCCGACAGGTCTTGGGCTTCGTCGATGACGACGGCGCGGTAGGCGGATGATCCGGGGATGACTGCGGCTTCGGCGTGCAGGATGACGTCGGCGAAATCCCACACGCCGCGGGCGCGCAACTCGGTTTCGTAGGCCTCGTAGAGGCGCCACACGGCGGCGCGCTGGGGGAGCGTGAGTGGGCGTTGCCGGCCGACGCGGCTGCAGTTCTCGTACTCCGCGAGGGAGGCGAGGCCGCGGCTTTTGATGACGTCGGCGATCTCCTCCTGCCAGTAGCGGGGGTCGCGGTCGATTGCGCGGACCTCACCGTTGAGACCGTGTCGGCGCCAAACGGCGGTCCAGATCTGAGCGGCGGCAGTGGCATCCAGTTTCGGTGTGATGCCGCGGTCGCGAAGCAGCCGCAGCGCCACCTGGTGGATGCTCGAGAACTCGACGCGGTCGGCGACCTCGGGTGCGAGGCGGCGGAACAGGGTGCTGAGCACGTGGGGCAGCGTGCGCACGTAGGTGGTGACGAGCACCTTGCCCGGATGCAGGCGCGCGATGTGGGCAGCGCGGTGCAGCCCGACGACGGTCTTGCCGGTGCCGGCGGATCCGCGGATGCGACTGGGGCCGTTGAACGAGCGACGCACCACCTTGATCTGGTCGGGATTAAGGAACGCCATCCACGACTCGATCGGTTCGGCGGCGAGGCCCGCGTAGGCGGCATCCTGCACCTCCTCGATCGTGAGCAGCGGCAGGTCTTCGGGCTCGGGTTCTGCTTCGGGAGCGGGCGATGGGGGAGCGCTCACGATCACGGATGCCGGGGTCGCGCTTGCGGCGTAGGGCGGGCACGCGGCCATGAGGGCGATGAGAACGCGCTCGATCTCGGACTCGGGCAGGCGGCGGCCTGCGCCGAGGATGCGTTCGACGACGGCGGCCTCGCTCATCAGCTCGACGCCGCTCACC
>CAZCEE010000013.1:0-20505 GCA_964497165.1 uncultured Schumannella sp.
GATCAGTACCGCCAGGAGCGCGTACGCGGTCGCGGCGAACGGATGGGTGACGAGCGTCGTGAGGTCGCCTTGGCTCAACTGCAGCGCGAGCCGCATGCGCTTCTCGGCCATCGGCCCGAGGATCATGCCGATGACGAGCGGTGCGATCGGGTAGCCGTAGCGCCGCATGAAGTAGCCGATGAGGCCGATGATGATGAGGATCAGGATGTCGGCGACGGCGAAGTTCAGCGCGTAGGCGCCGAACGCGGCGAAGGTCAGGATGCCCGCGTAGAGGTACGGCCGCGGGATCTGCAGCAGCTTCACCCAGATGCCGACGAGCGGCAGGTTGAGCACGATCAGGATCACGTTGCCGATGTAGAGGCTCGCGATGAGCGCCCAGACCAGGGCCGGCTGGTTGGTGAACAGCTGCGGACCGGGCTGGATGCCATACGACTGGAACGCGGAGAGGATGATCGCCGCCGTCGCTGTCGTCGGCAGGCCGAGGGTGAGCAGCGGCACCAGCACACCGGCGGCGGCCGCGTTGTTCGCCGCCTCCGGTCCGGCGACGCCTTCGATCGCACCGCGACCGAACTGGTTCTTGTGCTTGCTGAGCTTCTTCTCGGTCGCGTACGACAGGAAGGTCGCGACATCCGCCCCACCCGCCGGTATCGTGCCGATCGGGAAGCCGATCGCGGTGCCCCGCAGCCACGGCTTCCAGGAGCGACGCCAGTCGTCTTTCGTCATCCATGAGCGCCAACCCTTGGTGATCGGGATGAGCTCGATCTTGCCGGTGCGCAGCATCGACGCGACGTAGATCGCCTCGCCGACCGCGAACAGGCCGACCGCGACGAGCACGACATCGACGCCGTCGGCGAGCTGCGGCACCCCGAGGGTGTAGCGCTGCTGACCCGAAAGCGAATCGGTGCCCATGAGGCCGATGAACAGGCCGATGCCGAGCGACACCATGCCGCGCCACACCGAGTTGCCGAGCAACGCGCCGACAGTGATGAAGGCGATCACGATGAGCGCGACGTAGTCGGCGGGGCCGAGCTGCACGGCCAGAGCGGCGAGAGTCGGCGCGAGAACCGTGAGACCGATGGTCGCGATCGTGCCGGCGATGAACGAGCCGATGGCGGCGGTGGCCAGCGCCGTGGCGCCGCGCCCGAGCCTGGCCATCTTGTTGCCCTCGATCGCGGTGACGATCGAAGCCGATTCGCCGGGCGTGTTGAGCAGGATGCTCGTCGTCGAGCCGCCGTACATGCCGCCGTAGTAGATGCCCGCGAACGTGATGAGGGCGGCCGACGGGTCGAGCGTCATCGTGAGGGGCAGCAGGAGCGCGACGGTCATCGCGGGGCCGATACCCGGCAGCACGCCGACGGCGGTGCCGATGAGCACGCCGAGGAAGGCGAAGACGAGGTACTCGGGGCGCAGCGCCGTCGCGAAGCCCTCGAGCAGCAGATTGAAGTTGTCCATGGTTCGCGATCTAGAAGAGGGGGCCGAGCCACGCGAGCGCGGGGCCGAGGGGAAGGGAGAGGCCGAGCATCAGGCCGAAGACGATCTGCACGGTGAGACCGAGACCGAGTCCGACGAGCAGGGCGACCCACCAGCGCTTCGCGCCGAGCGACCAGGCGGCACCACCGAACAGCAGTGCGGCGGCGAACGCCCAGCCGATGAACTCGATGAGCAGCAGGTGCGCGACGAGCAGTCCGACGAGTTTCGCGATCGTCAGCCAGTCGGGCTTGTGCGTGAGGTCGGCATCCTCTGACTCATCGGGGGTGCCGAGGTGTCCGCGGATCACCCCGATCAACACAGCGACGCCGGCGATCATGAGGATCACCGCCACGAGAGTGGGGAACACGGTGGGTCCGACGCGGTTCGACTCAGGAACGCGGATGCCGAAACTGCCGACGAGGGCGAACACGCCGAGGGCGATGGTGGCGACGGCGAAGATGATTTCGCCGACGGGCGCCCGAAGGCTGGGCGTCTGTCGACGCCCAGCCTTCGGGGTGGTGACGGGGGAGGACATCAGATGAGGCCGATGTCCTTCAGCGTCGAGGTCACGTCCGTGATGTTGCCCTCGAGGTAGGCGTCGAAGTCGTCGCCCGTGAGGAACGCGTCGGCCCAGCCCTTCTCTTCGAGCACGGCGGCCCAGGCGGCCGAGTCATGCAGCTGGGTGACCAGGTCGATGAGCGCGGCGCGATCGGCGTCGTCGAGCTCCGGCGGGGCGATGACCCCGCGCCAGTTGGTGAGCGTCACGTCGTAGCCTTCGTCGATGATCGTCGGCACGTCGGGCAGCAGCGCGACGGGCGCTTCAGACGAGACGGCGAGGGCGCGCATGGTGCCCGCCTCGATGTGCTCGACGAACTCGCCGACGCCCGAGACGCCCGCCGACACGTTGTTGCCGAGCAGCAGGGTCACCGCTTCGCCACCGCCCGAGTTCGGGATGTAGTTCAGCTTCTCGGTGATCTCGGCCGGGCTCAGGCCCGCGTCGCCGAGCAGCAGGCCGACGAGGATGTGGTCGGCGCCGCCCGCGGAGCCGCCGGTGATCGTGACGTCCTGACCGTTCTCGACGATGTCATCGACGAGGTCTTCCAGCGTTTCGTAGGGCGACGCGTCCGGCACCACGATGACGAGAGCCTCGTCGGTGAGCCGCGCGATCGGGGTGTTGTCTTCGATCCGGTTGGCGGAGGCGTTCGTCTCCACCGCGCCGACCATGACCAGGCCCGTCATCATGAGCGTGTAGGGGTCGTTCTCGGTGGCCAGGCTGGCCAGGCCGACGGTGCCGCCGGCACCCGGGATGTTGGTGACCGGTGCCGAGTCGACGAGACCCTCCCCGGTCAGGGTGTCGGCGAAGGCACGACCGGTCTGGTCCCACCCGCCGCCCGGGTCGGCGGGAACGATGATGTTCACGTCGGTGATCGCGACGGTCTCGTCGGATTCGGTCGGGGTCGGCGTCGAACAGCCCGCCAGGGCGAGAGCCCCGATGGCGGCGACTGCAGCGAGTGCACGGATACGCATGATTCTCCTCATTGAGCTGTTGCCGGATGCGTCGTCGCAACCGGTGGTGCTGAGCACGCACGCTAGGCCGCCGCTCGCCGGTCGCGCTATTTCCGTAACTATTGAACGTGGCGCACCCTCGTCGCGGCAGGCGTTCGTCAGCCACAATGATGGGATGCGGTCGATGACGCTGCGGGTACAGCTGCTGCTGTTGCAGGTGCTGATCGTGTGTGTCGTGACGGTGGGAACCGGCTTCGTCGCCGGGGCGATGCAGGAACGCGCGATCCGCGACGCCTACCAAGACCGGATGCAGGCCGTCGCACTCTCGGTGGCGCGGCTGCCGGCCATCCTGGAAGCTCTCGATGATGAGGAGCCGGCCGAGATCATCCAGCCGATCGCCGAAGTCATCCGCGAGGCGTCGAACGTCACCTACGTCGTCGTGACCGATGCCGAAGGCATCCGCTATTCGCACCCCAACCCCGAGCGGATCGGCGAGATGGTCTCCACCGATCCGTCGGTTCCGCTGTCGGGCGAGGTCTACGTCGGAACGCAGACCGGCACCCTCGGCCCCTCGTGGCGCGTCAAGGTGCCGATCTGGTTGGACGGCGAGATCGTCGGCACGGTCTCGGTCGGGATTCTCGAATCCGACCTGTCGGCAGAGTTCGTCGCGAACCTCTACTGGTTGCTCATCGCGATGGGAGGTTCGGCGATCGTCGGGGTGCTCGGTGCGGCTCTGGTGACCGCCATCATCCGGCGCAGGATCTACCGCCTCGAACCGAAAGAGATCGCCTCTCTGGTCGAGAACCGCGAAACCACCCTCCATCGGCTGACCGAGGGCGTCGTGACCGTCGACGAGAAGGGCACGATCGAGTTGGTCAACGACGCCGCCGCGATCCTGCTCGGCGCCTCGGCCGCCGACCTCAAGGGGCGCCCAGCGACCGAAGCACTCGGGAGTGCGCTGGCGGAGGTTCTCGAACAGGGCGAGCAGGAGGGGCGTCTCGTGCTCGCCGATGAACGCGTGCTCATCGCCCGCAGCACGGGCGCCCGTCACTCCGGCGAGGCAGTCGCCGCCACACTCCTGCTTCGGGATCACACCGAACTGCACGAGACCCTGCGCAGGGTCGACGGGGCGCAGTCGCTCACCGAGGGTTTGCGCGCGCAAGCGCACGAGTTCGCCAACGCGATGCACGTCGTCGCGGGCCTTCTCGAGATCGGCCGAGGGGATGAAGCGCGCGCGTTCATCGCGCGCCGGACGCCGGGAGGCTCGATCGGCCTTCGTGACGACGCCACCTTGCTCGGCGACCCCGAGCTGACGGCGCTGCTGTCAGTCAAGGCCGCTCAGGCGCGGGAGCTCGGGATCGACCTCGACGTCTCGCAGTCCGGCGCGCTCGACCGCGCGCTCGAACCCGCGCTCGTGGCCGACCTGGTGACGATCCTCGGAAATCTCGTCGACAACGCGATCGAGGCGTGCGGGGTCGGCGACCGGATCGAGGTAGCGGTACAGGTGAAACTCTCCGAGCTGGGGGTCACCGTCGATGATTCGGGCGCCGGAGTGCCCGAGCACCTGCGCGGTTGGATCTTCACCGAAGGGATGAGCACGAAGGGACCCGATGGCGAGCCTCAGCCGCGGCGGGGCATCGGACTCGCGCTGGTCCGCCGGGTGGTGGAGCGGCGACGGGGATCGATCGACGTCGAAGAGGCACCGCTCGGCGGCGCACGGTTCCGACTCGTCCTTCCCCGCGCGGCCCGTCGTGCCCCCCGCAAGAAGACCGCAAAGGCGGCCGGGTGAGCGAGCCGCTCCGGGTGTTGATCGTCGATGACGACGAGGTGGTCGCCCGCCTGCACGAGGCGTTCCTCGCTTCCCTAGAGGGCTTCGTGGTGTGCGCGATCGCGGGGACCGGGCCGGACGCGGTCACCGCCATTCGCACGACAGCACCCGACATCGTGTTGCTCGACATGCATCTGCCCGGGTTCTCCGGGTTGGAGGTGCTCCGCGTCGTGCGAAGTGACCCCCGGCGGCGGTTCGAGGTCGTCGCCGTCACTGCGGCTCGCGACGTCGACACGGTGCGCGAAGCCCGCCGCGCCGGGGTGCGTCACTATCTCGCGAAACCGTTCTCGTCGGATGACCTCCGGCGCCGGCTCGCCGACCTCCGAGACGAGTCGGCCGCGGCGCGCACCTCGTCGTTGGCGCAGTCGCAGATCGATGAGGTGATGGCCTCCCGCAACTGGACGGGAACCCTGCCGAAGGGGCTCAGTGTCGAGACCCTCGAGGCGGTGCGCGCGGCGCTGGGCGAGTTGCCCGGGGCATCGGCAGGTGAGCTCGGTGACCACGTCGGCCTGTCGCGGGTCAGCGCGCGGCGCTACCTCGAGCACCTCGTCAACGGAGGTGCGGCCACTCGGTCACTCGACTACGCGTCGGCGGGACGGCCGACTACGCGCTACCGCCCCACCTCCTGATTCGCCTGACTGGCCGCCGCGGCGCGAAACCCGGGGGACTATGGACCGTGGCCGATCTCACCGCTTTCGTCATCGACCGGCTCACGGTGCGCGGCACACCGCTCGTCGAGCGGCTGCGGCTGCTGCCGACTCCTGCTGCGGCGACGGCGACAGCGATCCGGGCCGCGCGCGCCGCGACCGGGCGCGACCTGATCGTGACGTTCGCGGGTCACGACCACGGGCGCATCGATGCGCCGTCGCTCGTGGTCGCCTACAACGACCTCGATGCCGTGCGTGACGCGTTCGCCGCGCATCCCGACCGCATCGCCGCCGTCATCACCGAGGCCGCTGGGGTGAATGCCGGCGTGCTCGCGCCGCTCCCCGGATTCAACGGCGCGCTCGCCCTCGTCGTGAAGAAACGCGGCGCGCTGCTTGTGCTCGACGAGACGCACACCGGCTTTCGGGTCGGCCCGGCCGGCTGGTGGGGGCTCGAAGCGGCGGGGGTCACCGGCAGCACCGGATGGCGACCCGACCTGGTGATCCTCGGAGGGTTCGGGGGCGGAACGCCGCTTGCCGCACTCGGCGGCCGCGCGGCGATCCTCGGTCGCGGGCCGGTCGCGTCGCGCGCGTGGAACGCGGATGCGCGCGCGGCCGCCCTTGCGACGCTTCGGGACGCGACCTCCGAGGTCTACGCCCAGGCCGACCACGCCGCCGACGCGATCGTGACGGCATTGCATGAGTCGCTCGCGAGCGCGGGGGTCGCCCACGTCATCCCGCGGGCCGGCTCCCTGTTCTCTGTCGCGTTCCGGGAAGGTGCGGTGCTCGATGAGGCCGACGCTCAGGATCAGGAGACATGGCGCTATCCGCCGTTCGCGCACGCGCTGAGGGAGCAGCATGTCGCCGCACCACCGAATGTGTTTCTGGCGTGGTCCGTCACCGGGGTGCTCAATGGTCGGCCGCTCGACCGGATTCTGGATGCCGTGCCGCGCGCGGCACGCGCCGCCGCGACCGCGACTCCGCCTGATGGCTGAGGATCACTCATCCGGCCCCTGCCCCGGGAAGTCAACCCGGTATCCCGGTTGGGCTCTTGTGCCTAGCGTTCGAGTGTGGCCCCTCTGCGGGCCGCGAAAGGTAGGCATCACATGACTATCGGAACAGGCGTCGTCCTCTTCGTGATCGGCGCAATTCTGGTCTTCGCACTCAACTTCGAGACAGAGTTCGTCAACCTCGACATGGTCGGCTACATCTTGATGGCTGCCGGAGCCATCGTGTTCGTGATCGGACTGGTGCTGCTCGTGCGGCGCCGTCAGGCTGTCACGACCTCGCGGAGCGGCACGGATTCCGTGACCGGCGAGCGGGTCGAGAAGCGCGTCACCGAGGTGGACGACCCGGCGGATCGCAGCATCTGACCGGACGTTCGAGAGGGCTTTTCGCCGTCAGTGCGAGAAGCCCTCTTCGAACCCCATGAGGATCTTGGTGATCTGATCGCCTTCGATCCCGGATGAGACGATCGTGCCGTCTGCGGCCCGCCCGACGATGTCGTCGCCGGTGAAGAGGTAGCCGTAGTAGACGTTGGTGCGCCACGGGTCGACCGTCGCAGCAGGCAGGCTGAAGTTCCACGGGCGTAGCCTGGGGCGATGGAGACCCCCTCCGGCCCCGTCGCGATCGCTGTCGCCCAGTTCGCGCCCGGCGCCGACGAGGCGAAGAACCTCGACGCGATCCGCCGGCTTGCCGAGGATGCAGCATCCCGAGGTGCGCTCCTCGTCGTGTTTCCGGAGTACTCGTCGTACTTCACCCCGGCCCTCGGTCCGGACTGGCCCGAGCACGCCCAGTCGCTGCACGGCCCGTTCGTGCGGGCGCTCGCCGAAATCGGGGCGGAGCTCGGCATCCATCTGGTCGCCGGAATGATCGAACTGGTTCCCGGCGAGACCGAGCGGGTCGCCAACACCCTCGTCGCGGTCGACGCTGCGGGCGAGGTGGTGGCGCACTACCGCAAGATGCACCTCTACGACGCGTTCGGGATGCGCGAGAGCGACCGCATCGTCGCCGGCAAAGTGTGGGCAGATGGCGATGCGCCGACGTTCGCGTGGGGCGGCTTCACCGTGGGGCTGCAGACCTGTTACGACGTGCGGTTCCCTGAGGTGACGAGGCGACTCGTGGATGCTGGCGCCGACCTCGTGTTGCTGCCGAGCGAGTGGGTGCGCGGCCCGCTCAAAGAACACCACTGGCGCACCCTCATCACCGCGCGCGCGATCGAGAACACCGTCTACGTCGCCGCCGCCGACCACGCCCCGCCGGTCGGTGCGGGGAACAGTATGGTCGTCGATCCGATGGGCGTCGAACTCGTCACCGTCGGAGAGACGACGGATGTCGCGGTCGCCTGGATCTCGCCAGCTCGCGTGGCCGAGGTGCGGCACACCAACCCGGCCCTCAAGCTGCGCCGCTTCACCGTCGCGCCGCGCTAAAGCCGCTCTCCACTCGTCCTCCCCACCGGCCGGCGGCTGACAGCGTGTGGATATCTCGCCGGGCCACGGGCGGGCGTCGGTACCGTAGGGGCCATGCGAATGCTGGTCGGTGCGGTTACGGTTGCCGGGGTGCTTCTGCTCGCGGGATGCGACGGAGGCGACCCGATCCCCACGTTGCCCCCGACACCTTCCGCGTCGCCCATCTTCGCGTCGGAAGAAGAAGCCCTTGCCGCCGCGGAGGAGGCCTATGCGGCGTACTTGGAGATGTCGACCCGGATCGGAGCCGAAGGCGGAACGGATGCCGAACGGATCGCGCCACTAGTGACGGTAGATCGCTTAGCGATTGAGTTGCGCGGTTTCGAAACTCTTCAACAATCGGAACTCCGACTCGTTGGGCCAACAACATTTGAGATCCTCGACGTCCAGAGGGTCGATCAGACCGATGGCGATCTTGAGGTCGTCTTTTACGCGTGTTGGGACGCGTCCCTTTCCCGGGTTGTCAACGCGGCAGGTGAAGACGTGACGCCCTCCGACCGGGTCGATCGCGTGGTGCTTGAAGTACAAATGACGACCGTTGGCGGACAACCGCCCCTGCTGCTGGCGAGTGATGACGAGTGGCCAGACTCGTCCTGCTAGCAGCCGCGGTCGTTGTATTGGTCGCCTCCGGAAGTCCGGCAAACGCGGCCCAGCGCGCGGGCGTTTGTAGCGATATCGAGCGAAGGCTCGGGATCTGCTCGTCGGTCGATGGCGGCGCCGTGAATCTGGAAGGCGAAGAGTTGTCGCCAGGAAGCCCTGGCAGCTCGGGGAGCCCCGGTGGGGGCGCGGGTAGTCCGCCGCCGAACCTCCAGGATCCGGCGTGTCTGCGGCCGCAACCCAACCGACCGGCGTCGTGCTTTCAGGTCGACGAGCCGGGTATCCCGACGATCACGATCAACGACATCGCGACCTTCATCCCGACCCCCGGCCGGCAGCAGATGGAACCCGACGGGTGGACGGTCGCCGGGCTCGACACGAACTTCTACGCGATCACCGGCCAGCACGTGGTGAACGGCACACTGCTCGGGCGACCCGCCGATGTGCGATTCACGCCGACGACCTATCGCTGGGCTTACGGCGACGGCTCCGCTGCGACGAAGAGGACGATGGGCGGCACGTGGGCGGCACTCGGAATCGCGGAGTTCGAGCCGACGCCGACCTCGCACGTGTACGAGCAGGTCGGCGACTACACGATCACCCTCTCGATCGTGTTCGCTGCCGAGTACCGCTTCAACGGCGGGCAGTGGCGCCCCGTCGTCGGCTCGATCACTCTGCCCGCGAACGACCTGTACATCAGGGTCGGCACCGCGAAGACGGTGCTCGTCGAACACGACTGCCTCGCCAATCCGAGCGGGCCGGGATGCTGAACGTCGCACCCGGACAACCGAAGTAGGCTCCCAGCGCGGCCATAACGGACCCACAGAATTTGGCGAGATGCTGGCTGCGCCGAAAGGAGCACTCGATGTCCGAGTCCGACCAGAAACCCGCCCCCCGCGTTCGCCGTCCGCGCACCGCCGTCACCCCGGCCGACGTCACGCCAGCCGACGTCACGCCAGCCGCTGTCACGCCGCCCCCGGTTCCGGACGCCGCCTCGCGCCCGCGCAACAACGTGGGGGTGCTCGTCGCCGTTGCAGCGGTCGCGGCACTCGTCGGCGGTGGCTCCGGTGCCGGAATCGCAGCCTGGGCGGTCGCGTCGAACATCGCCGCCGACCAGCAGAGCGCCGCCGGCCCGCAGACGATCACCGTCAACGACCCCGACGATGTCAACGTCGTCAACGCGGTCGCCGCGAAAGCCGCACCGTCGGTCGTGACGATCACCGTGAGCTCGCAGGACGCGGGCGGAAGCGGCTCGGGCGTCATCCTCAGCGAAGACGGCTACGTGCTCACCAACAACCACGTCGTCACCCTCGACGGCGCGTCGAGCGACGGCACCATCGAAGTGACCACCGCCGACGGCCGGATCTTCTCAGCCGAGATCGTCGGCACCGACCCGACGGTCGACCTGGCCGTCATCAAACTCGTCGACGCGAGCGGTCTGACGCCGATCGAGTTCGGGGATGTCGACGACCTCGACGTTGGCGACCGTGCGGTCGCGATCGGCGCGCCGTTGGGTCTCGCCAACACGGTCACCGACGGCATCGTCAGCGTGCTCGACCGCAGCATCCAGATCGCCTCGTCGGCAGTGCCCGACGACGGCACCGAAGATGACAGCGACACGGGGCAGAACCCGTTCAACTTCGACATCCCGGGCCAGGAGCAGTCCACGTCGTCATCTGGCACGATCTCGATCCCGGTGATCCAGACCGATGCCGCGATCAACCCCGGCAACTCCGGAGGCGCGCTCGTCAACGACTCCGGCGAACTGATCGGCGTCGTCGTCGCGATCGCGACCGCGGGTGGTTCGAGTGGCTCGTCGGGTTCCATCGGGGTCGGCTTCGCCATCCCCGCCGACCTTGCGGAGCGGGTTGCGAACGAGCTCATCGAGAACGGCACCGCCACTCACGGCCTTCTCGGCGCGACCGTGCGTGACGCGTCGAGTGCCGACGGGTCGATCGTCGGCGCAGTCGTCGTCGACGAAGACGGCATCGTCTCCGGGGGCGCGGCGGAAGCCGCCGGTCTGCGGGAGGGCGACATCGTCACCCAGCTCGACGGCGTGCCGATCACCGGCAGCATCGACCTCACCGCCCAGGTGCGGCTGCACGCCGCAGGCGCGGAGGCCGAACTGGTCTACGTGCGCGACGGCGAAGAGCACACCGTCACGGTGACACTCGGCACGTACCAGCCCTGACGGCTCAGCCGTAGCCTCCGCGCGGGTCGACTCGGAGTCACGTCGACCCGCGGGGTAGGCTCGCGCCATGCCGAGTCGCGCTGTCTCCGGTGACTCGGGCGCCGTCGCAGTCTCATACGTCATGCCCGTCCTGAACGAGGCGGGGTACCTCGAGGCCGCGATCGCCAGCATCGTCGGCCAGGATCATCCGGGGGCCTTCGAGATCGTGCTCGCCGTGGGGCCGTCGACCGACGGCACCGCCGACATCGTCGACCAGCTCGTCGCCGAAGATCATCGCATCCGCATCGTTGACAACCCGGGCATGGACATTCCGATCGGCTTGAACCTGGCGATCGCGGCGAGCCGGCATCCGATCATCGTTCGCGTCGACGCGCACACCGAGCTGGCCCCGGGCTACACGAGCCGCGCCGTCGCGACCCTCGAGCGCACCGGCGCGGCGAGCCTCGGCGGGGGGATGATCGCGACCGGTAAACCGGGGCTGCAGGCGGCTGTCGCTCACGCCTACAACAGCCGGTACGGGCTCGGTGGTGGCGCGTACCACGGTGAGCAGGCGACCGAAGGTCCCGCCGAGTCGGCCTACATGGGCGTCATGCGGGCGGATGCCCTGCACGAGATCGGCGGATTCGACGAGACCCTGCGTCGAGGCGAAGACTGGGAACTCAACTACCGGCTGCGGCAGGCCGGTCACATCGTGTGGCTCGATCCGCTGCTGCGCGTCAGCTATTGGCCGCGCAGCACGCTGCTCAAACTGCACCGCCAGTTCTTCGCGACGGGGGTGTGGCGCGGCGAACTCGTGCGTCGGCTCGGCGCCCGCAACCCGCTGCGTTTCTTCGCACCGCCGGTGCTGCTCATCTCGGTCGTGCTATCGGTCATCCTCCTGCCGCTACACCTCACCGGTGTGCTGAGCGGCTGGCCCGTGCTGGTCTTCGTTCTCGTCGTCTACCTCGGCCCGCTCGCCTACCTCGCGTTGCTCGTCATCGCCGCTGTGACGACTCCTGGGTCACTCGCCGACCGGCTTCGGCTGATGGTCGTGCTCGCGACGATGCACCTGAGCTGGGGTGCCGGATTCCTCGTCGGCGTCGTCCGCGGCGCCCGCGACGTCGTCGACCGCTCCCGCACGGAGTCCTAGCCGCGCAGCCTGCTTTCCCGAGCGCCAACTTGCACGCATTGTGCGTTCGCGTGCGCCGATTGGCGCTCGGGAAGCGACACACCGCGACGTCTCACGCCGCAGCCGCCATCAGCCGAGCCAGCCCTCCGCGAGCATCCTCTCGACGACGCGGCGGCCCGCACTGCCGTCGTCGCGGGGGGTGAAGCGTTCCCGCCAGGCGGCGGCACGGGATGCGAACTCCGGTTGCCCGGAGGCTGCGGCGAGGATCGCGTCACGCAACTCGTCGCGCGTCGACACCACCGGCCCCGGCGCGTCGGCGAGCAGGTCGAAGTAGAAGCCGCGCAGGTCCGCGCTGTAGTGCGCGAGGTCGGGGGTGAAGAACACGATCGGCCGACCGGTGCTGGCGAAGTCGAACATCACCGACGAGTAGTCGGTGACGAGCACGTCGGCGACGAGCAGCAGGTCGGCCATGTCGGGGTAGCTGGTGACGTCGATGAGGCCAGCGCCCACGAGGTCTTGCCCGTGGGCGAGGGTGCGCGAGTGTCCGCGCGCGAGCAGCACATGCCCGGCGTCGAGATCACGGGCGAAGGCAGCGAGGTCGACGAAGTCCACCATCTCGGTGCGGTCGTCGCGCCAGGTGGGCGCGTAGAGCACGACGCGGGCGCCATCCGGAATGCCGATCGCGGCCCGCACGGCTGCCGCCCGCGCCGGGGAGTGCAGCACATCGTTGCGCGGGTAGCCCTCCTGCCAGATCGGCCGGCGCATCGCGTAGGCCGAGCGGAAGATCTCGGCGGAGTACGGGTTCTGGGCGAGCAGGGCATCCCAGCGGTCGCGTTCGCGGAGCACCGCGATGCGGGTGCGCAGCCCACGCCCGCCGCGGTCGAGTGCGAGTTTCTTGAGCATCGTGCCGTGCCAGGTCTGCAGCACCTTTTGGTGACGGCGACGGCGGTACCGCTTGCGCACCCAGTCGTTGACGACGAGTGCCCGCGCGGCGGCCCGCGCCTTCCACCACGCGCGGCTGCCTTCGATGATCCGTACCGCGCCGTCGGGCACAGCGACCGAACCGTCGACGACGCTCCAATAGCGGCGCACCTCGGGCCGCAGTTCGGCGAGTGCGCGGTCGATGCCGAGCGGATTGCACGACGCCGACTGACCGTAGAAGCTCTCGAAGAACACGGCGTCTTCGGGGACGGGATTCCACCCGCGATATTCGTGCTCGAGTCGCCGCTGCGCCACCGCGCCGCGCTCGTCGGACGCGAGTGGGGCGCCGGCGGTCACGACGACCCCGCCCGCGTGCGCCCCCACCGTCGCCCGAAACAGCTCGTGCTCGAGTTCAGCCGACGCCGTCGTGACGGCACGCGACGACCATCCCGCGGGCGTCGCGAGTTGCAGCCGATAGGTGTCGCTCGGCAGTGCGAGACCGTCGGAACCCCACCGCGGGCCGAGCAACTCGAATTCGGCGACGGTCAGATCGCCGGCGGCGGAGAGGATGCCGTCCACCCGCGCCCGGCGACCTTCGAGTCGCGCAGCCGTCACGTCGCCCGAGATCGTCAGCCGCAGCTTCGAGCCCTCCGCTGACTCGACGGCGACGATCGGGCGAGGTCGCACGTCGACCGGCGGGGCGGAAACGCCGCGGGTTCGCGCGAGGATCTCATCGAGTACTCGGCCGGTCGCCTCCCCCGTCACGTCGACGAACTCGTCGCGGAGCCAGGCGCTGTGCCACCCCGCCTCCGGGTCGCCGTCGAAGGCCGCGCCGAGCAGGTCGAGCGCGCCCTCCCACCCGGTGGCGTAACGCCCCCCGCTGAACTCGCGGTAGGCGTCGTAGAGCCCGCGCCGTTTCGCGTACTGCTCGAGGTCGGCGGCGAGAAACACGATCGGTCGCCCGAGCAGCGCGAAGTCGAATGCGATCGACGAGTAGTCGGTGAGCAACACATCGATCTCGGGCAGGGCGACGTTGACGTCGCGCACGCGGTCGGCGCCCAGCATCCGCACCCGCGCGCTTCGCGCCGGGCCGGCCGCGTAGTCACCCGCCCCGAGCGGATGCGTGCGCAGGTAGAGCACCGCGTCACGCTGCTCGAGCCAGGCGGCGATGGCATCCCACTGGGGAGGAGTCGGCGCGACCGGGTCGGGCGCACCGTCGCGCCAGGTGGGCGCGTAGAGGATCGTGTGTGTGGCGTCGGCGTCGAGCACCGGGGCGTCACGCGGGCCGGCGAGGGCATCGTCGCGCGGGTCGCCGGTGACGACGATGCGCGACCGGGGCACGCCGAACGCGCTGGAGATGCGGGCGGCGACGAGGTCCGAGGCGACCGGGAAGAGCCGGATGCCGCGCCCCGCGAACCGGTAGGCCCGAGTGACGAAGGCGCGCACGAGGCGGTGGTCGGGCAGGAACGACACCCGAAGCGTCGCGGGGGAGTCGAGATGCAAACGCTTGAGCGGGATGCCGTGCCAGAGCTGAACGACGAAGCCGCCGCGCGTCGCGAAGCGGTTCACGTCGCCGAAGCCGTGCGTGACAACGAGCACCTGGGCGCGGAGGGTGAGCCGGAAGCCCCGCCATCCGGTCTTCCGTTCGGCGTCGAGCCCCAGCGTGCGCGCCTCGGCGAGTTCGGCATCCGTCGTCGCGAGCCAGACCAGCCGGGTGTCGGCCCCGAGCCGCTCGCTCGCCGCGCGGTAAAGCGGCAGCGCCCCCTCCCCGACGCCGATGCCCGAACCGAAGACCCACAGCCGCGAACTGCGCGGCACGACGAGCGTCGTCAGCGCGCCGAGCGCGTACAGCGGCAGCCGCAGCAACTTGCGCGCGTTGCCGGCGCCGAACGTGAATCTCGCCATGGCGGGAGTGCGGGAGCCCTTCTCACCGCGCCATCGGCGGCACGGTCACGATTCTGTCACGGCACTTCCCGGCGAATCGCACAGGGCACGGTGCTGATTCAATGGTCGAGTGTCTGTGCTGAGCGACTTCAACGCAGTGCGTCGCGTCATCCGGAACGCGGTGCGGTCTCGGGCGACCCGCGCGGAGCTCGCCGGGCGCCTTCCGGATCTGCCTCAGCCCGGCAGCATCCACATCGCCGTCTACTTCGCCGACACCCGGGTGAACCTCTACCAGATCCGCCAGTGGTACGCCCCGCTCGCGGAACTCGCGAAGCGGCATCCGGTCGTCATCATCACGCGCAGCCCCGGCGCGACGCTGACGTTGCTCGACGAGTCGCCGGTTCCTGTCGTCTATCGCCGTAGCGTCGTCGATCTCGAAGAGTTCGTGGCCGAGCAAGATCTGCGGCTCGTGCTCTACGTCAACCAGAACCAGAAGAACTTCCAGATGTTCCGTTACGGGCGCATGTGGCACGTCTTCGTCAACCATGGCGAGAGCGACAAGATGTACATGACCACCAACCAGTTCAAGGCGTACGACTACGCCCTGGTGGCCGGTCAGGCCGCGCTCGACCGGTTGTCGCGCAAACTCTGGGCGTTCGACGTCGAGCGTCGCGCAATCCCGATCGGGCGCCCGCAGGCCGACCACTTCGTCGGCGAGCCGCGCTACCCCGCTGACGGCCGCGTCGTCGTGCTCTACGCCCCAACCTGGGAGGGCGACCGGCCCACCGCCGCCTACGGTTCGATCGCGACGCACGGCGGTGCGCTCGCCTCCGCCGTGCTCGCGTCGCCCCGGCACCGGTTGGTCTACCGGCCACACCCGCGCAGCGGGGTGATCTCGCCCGAGTACCGCGACGCCCATCGGTCGATCATCGCCGCCATCGACGAGGCCAACCGAGCGGATGCCACGGCCCATCACGTCTACGACGACGGCCCCGAACTCGGCTGGCAACTGGCCGCGGCCGACGTCGCCATCACCGACATCTCGGCGATGATCTACGACCGTCTGGCGACCGGAAAGCCGATCCTCGTGACCCGCCCGTCATCGCTCGACGCCGAAATCGACGTCGACGGCTTCCTCGGCGTCGTGGACTGGCTCACCGCCGACGAGGCCGGCGACATCCTGGCGGTCACCGATCGTGTGCTTCTCGACCCGGCCGCGCGCGAGAAGCTCGCGACCTGGTCGACCCACTACTTCGGCGACACGACTCCCGGGGTGGCGACGCAGCGGTTCCACGACGCGATCGACGCACTCATCGGGGAGTGGGATCGGCACGCCCTCATCCATTTCGGTGACCGGCGGTCGTCGGAGTCCGACCCGCTCGACGAAGACGACGACGAAGAGGGGCTCCCGCCGAGCGGCGACTAGGAGTCGACAAGCGCACGCGCGCCGAACTCGGCGCCGAGTACACCTGGGGTTACACTGCCGACATCCTCGACAGCGTCGATCTGACCCCGGTCGTGTCGGCGCTGTCGAGTGGCGGAGGTACTCGGGCTGGGCGAGACTCTCGCGCCGCCTAGCTCGCAGGCGGCAGCATCGGGTAGTTCGCGCGTCCCCGGGGCAGCTTCTTGAGGCGTGGGGCCTTTGCGGGCTTCGGCGTCTTCGTGGCCTTGACCGCCTTCGGAGCGCGCGGGGGCTTCGGTGGCTTGACCACCGCATCCAGGGACGCCGGGAAGGCGGCGGGCGCCGGACCGAAGGCGGAGCGCGACGAGTTGACGACTCGGCGCCCGAGCAGATGGTTGCCGCTGCCGCCGATGACCGCCCCGATTCCGAACGGGATGGCGCGGCCGATCACCGACGAACCCTGCGTCACCGCGAACTTGCGCACGAAGGCTTTCTGTACGCGGTCGGCGATCGGGCCGAACACGGTCGCGGGAAGGCTCTTCGTCACCAGTTCGCCCCAGAACGCTGTGCGGCTCTGCGGGCCGCCGGCGGCCTGTCCGGCGAACTGACGGATGAGCTCCTGGCCACCGTTGCCGAGCATCATCGCCATCACGAGCGTGCGAGCACGCTCCGGCTCGTCGACGGCGATTCCGTGGATCTCGCAGACCGACTGGGAGAACAGTGCGGTGGCTTCGAGGAAGCCCGCCGTCTCGACCCCGGAGAGCACGATCGACGTGCCGATGCCGACGACGGGGATCGCGGCACTCGCGCCGACGAGCGCACCGCCGGTCGTGACGGCGGTCAGGTAGCGCCGCTCGAGGATCGCGACGATCTGCGACGGGTTCGCGTCGGGACGACGGGTGCGGATGCTGCGGATGTGCGCCAGCACGACCGGCCGCTGCACCGACAGCAGCGCGTCGAAGCCCCGCTCGGCCGCCGACGGCAACCGCTCGGCCGTCGCGGGCTGTTCGGGGGGTCGCACCTCGAGCTCACCGGCCATCACTTCACCTCGTGCTCAGCTTTTCACACCATAGTCAGCGTTGTAGCGGGCCACGACCTCACGGATCGGGGCATCGAGCATGAGTTCGCCTTTGTCGAGATACAGGCCGCGGGTGCAGAACCGCAGCAGGTCCTTCTCGCTGTGCGACACGAAGAACAGCGTGCGGCCGCCGGCGAGCAGCTCCTCGATGCGCGTGTAGCACTTCGCCTTGAACTGGGCGTCGCCCACGGCGAGCACCTCGTCGACGAGGATGATCGGCTCCTCGAGGCGGGAGATGACGGCGAACGCGAGGCGCACCCGCATCCCGCTCGACAGGTGCTTGTAGGGGGTGTCGACGAACTTCTCCAGCTCGGCGAAGGCGATGATCTCGTCGAAACGTTCGGCGATCTCGCGCGTCGTCATGCCGTGCAGGCCCGCGGTGAGGTTGACGTTGTCGCGCACCGTGAGGTCGTTGACGAAGCCGCCGGTGATCTCGATGAGCGGGGCGACGCCACCGGTGACCGCGACCTCGCCCTCGTCGGACAGCATGACCTGGGCCACCAGCTTCAACAGCGTCGACTTTCCCTGGCCATTGCGGCCGACGACGCCGATCGCCTCACCCGGTGCCACCTCGAACGACACGTTGCGCAGGGGCCAGAACTCGTCGGGCCTGCGCCGACGGGCGCGGCTGGCGAACAGGTCTTTGAAGCTGCGGCGCGCGCCGCGGTTGCGGGTGAACCGGATGCCGAGACCCCGCACACTGATGGCACCCTCTGGCCGCGACTCCTCGCTCATCAGATCTCCTTCAGCACGCGGCGGATGCTGCCGCGATAGACGAGGAAGCCGACGACGAGGAAGAGCACCGTCATCCCAGCGCTGATCGAGACCGCAAACCAGTCGAGCTGGTCGGGGAAGAACGCCGCGCGGTAGAGCGAGAAGATGCCGGCGAGCGGGTTGAACGCGCCCCAGAACTGAAGCTCCGGCGGGAGGTCGTGCAGGCCGTAGATGATCGGCGATGCGTAGAACAGGAAACGCAGCACCAGTTTCACGGCCCGCTCCAGGTCGCGGAAGAACACCACGAGCGGGGCGACGAGCAGCCCGATCCCGAGGATGAGCGCGGCCTGCAACACGATCGCGAGCAGCCACCAGAGCGCTTCCACGTGCAGCGTCGCGCCCGCGAAGATCACAAAGAGGGCAAGCACCGGGATGCTCGCCACGAACTCGATGCCCTTGCTGAGCACGAGGCGCGCGACCCAGATGGTGCGCGGGATGGTGGTCGACCTGATGAGCTTCGCTTCTTTGGTGAAGGCGCGGGTGCTGTCAGAGATCGCCCCGGTGAACCACATCCAGGGCAGCAGCCCGGCGAGCAGGAACACGATGTACGGCTCGTGCCCGACGCCGCGGCCGAACACCTGCGTGAAGACGAACCAGTAGATCCCCGCCATGACGAGCGGATCGAGAATCGACCACAGGTAGCCGAGCGCACTCGTCGAGTAGCGCACCTTCAGGTCGCGCGTCGTGAGGATCCACAGCGACCGCCGGTACCGCGCGACTGGTGACCACCGACGTCGCACGTCGGAGCGCGCAGGATCGTCGACAGTCACGGGAGTAACACTAGTTCGAGCAACGAGGGCCAGCGGAGGCGGCGGCGTGTACGTCGCCGGAGCGGGTTCGCGCGGTCGGGACGCGCGAACAGACAAACTCAGACGAAGAGGTTGGCCCGCTCGAGGTCTTCGGCGAAGTCGATCTCGACCGCGTAGAGGTCGGAGATGTCGACGGGGTGGAAGCGTAGGGCATCCTGCTCGATCGCGAGTTCGATGCCGCGCTCGAAGTAGTCCTGGTCGGCGACCTTCTGCAGGTGACGGATGAGCGCCGCCTTGTCGTCGCGTGCGACGAAGTTGATGCCCACGGCTTCGCCGAGCCCGCCGTCGACGGTCTTGGAGAGCTCCTTGATGTGGCCGTTCGCGTCGGTCGTGTACTTGACCTCTTCGTCGGACACCTTGGCGGTGTTGACGCTCACGAAGCTGCGGTTGGCGGCGACGAGGTCACCGGCGCGCACGAGTGCCTCGGGGTCGAACACGACGTCACCGTTCATCCAGAGCACGCCGCCGTCCTTCGACGCCTGCAGCGCACGCAGGAGCGACTTGCTGGTGTTGGTCTGGTCGTAGCGCTCGTTGTACACGTAGCTCGCGTCAGGGAACGCCTCGACGATGTGCTCGAGCTTGTAACCGACGACGATCGTCACGTGCACCTTGGCACCGAATGCCTGGTGGATGTTGTCGAACTGCTGCCGCATGATGCTACGGCCGTCGCTGAGTTCGGTGAGCGGTTTCGGCAGCGACCGGCCGAGTCGACTGCCCATGCCTGCTGCGAGGATCACGATCTGAGTCGTCATGGTCCAGTTCTCCTTCGGTGTGTCGCCTCGGCACCGACCTGCTGCGATCAGTACTGAATGGGGCCACGCGATGGAGTGAATTCACTCGCTGTTCACCGCGCGACCGTTGTGCAAGACACCCCGTTGTGTCCCCGAATTCTATCGGCGGCCCTGTGGAAAACCCCAGGAGGTTGACACGACCGTTCCCGGATCGTGATGAAACTCCCTCGCAACCTGCGTTGATACGGTGGACCAGTGGAACCCGACCGCGACGCCCCGCCCCGCAAGGGTCCGAGCGGGCGAACCGTCGCCGCGCGTCCCGGCGCAGCGCGCGGCGCCGGATCCACGAGCAGCCGTCCCCCCGCGCCTGCGGTCCTGGTTGCCACCCTCCCTGAGCTGACGATCACCGAAACCGAGACCGAGACCGCGCCCAAGCCTGAACCGAGGGCCAAGCCTGGCCCGAAAGCCAAGCCTGGCCCGAAAGCCAAGCCTGGCCCGAAAGCCAAGCCTGAGCCGAAGGCCAAGCCGTCAACGGATCTCGTGGTGAAGGCGCCGAAGCTGACGAAAGCTGTGCGCCGCCCGGCCCGCGGGACCACCCAACCGGTGACGGCATCCGGTGCTGCGCTTTCGGTGCGCAACCTCACGAAGCGCTTCGGCGGTGTCACCGCGGTGGATTCGGTCGACCTCGAGGTTCCCGTCGGCACGTTCTACGGATTCGTCGGCCCCAACGGCGCCGGCAAGACGACGACCCTCGCGATGATCACCGGTCTGTTGCGTCCCGACGCCGGCGTTGTGCGCATCCACGGGGCCGACGTCTGGCGCAACCCGGGGGTCGCGAAGAAGTCGCTCGGCGTGCTGCCCGACAACCTGCGGCTGTTCGACCGTCTCACCGGCGCGGAGTTCCTCCACCACGCGGGTGCGCTGCGCGGACTCGACAAGGACACGATCACGCACCGCATCGACGACCTCGTCGCCGGATTCCGCCTTCGGCACTCCCTCGACCGGTTCGTCTCCGACTACTCGGTCGGCATGGTGAAGAAGAGCGCGATCGCGGCGGCGATGATCCACTCGCCGCGACTGCTCGTGCTCGACGAGCC
>CAZCEE010000014.1:0-19205 GCA_964497165.1 uncultured Schumannella sp.
GACAGCGACTTCGACGAGCTCGTCGACGCTGAGGTCGAGCCCGGTCATCTCGCAGTCGATCCAGACGAGACGGTCGGGGTTGGAAGGCATTCCGCGAGTCTAATCGCGAGCCCCGACCCCCACCGGCGTCGGCACCGGCAGCTTCGGGCCACGCCCGTCGCCGCTCGACACCTGCCGCACGCGACGGGCGATCCAGGGCAGCGCGTGACGACGGAACCAGACGCTCGTCGGCAGTCGGGTTCCTACACCGGGGTCGGCGTCGGCCGGGGCGGGAAGGCCGAGAGCGGATGCCGCGCCGACGAGCAGGGCGAGGTGGCCGCGGGTGGAGGGGTGCAGCCGATCCTCCGACCACATCGATCGGTCCGCGAGCCCCGGTACCGTCCACAGGTCGAGAACGCGACAGCCGTGCTTGGCGGCGATCGCGTGGACGTTGGCGGTGAAGACTGCTGCCCGCCCGCGCAGCATCCGGAGGTAGGGCGAGAAGCCGGGGTCGTAGGCGGTGCCGAGCAGCACCGTCGCTCCGCTGCGGGCGAGCTGCGCGATCCCGGTCTCCAGTTCGGCGGCGAGACGGTCGGGATCGGGCCGCAGCGCGCTCAGGTCGTTGCCGCCGACGAGCACCGAGACGAGGTCGGCGCGCATCGCGATGGCCGCAGGGATCTGATCCTCGACGACGTGTCGCACGCGGCGCCCCCGCACGGCCAGGTTCGCGAACTCGAGGCGCGGGGCACCGTGGGAACGCTGATGGCGGTCCAGCTCGAGGGCGAGCCGGTCGGCCCACCCGAACCAGGGTTCGCTCAAGCCGATCACCGGGTCGCACCAGCCTTCGGTGATCGAGTCACCGAGAGCCACGAAGCGTGTCCACTGCTTTGCCGTGGTGTCGGTCACGGCTCCCAGTGTGGCGAGTCGGCTCGGTGCACGCGGCGCCACGCGGCCGGGTTCGCCGAGCCGTCACCCAGAGTTCATCGGCGGCGACCGGTCAGGCGAGCCTCGCCCGGATGCGCCAGGCGGCGAGGGCGGTGAAGACGACGGCGCATGCCACGAGGATGCCGGCCACAACCGGCACCGTGACCTCCCAATCACCCACGAACGCGGTGACGCCGTAGTACGCGCTGAGCGACTCGATCGCCTGCGGCTGCCCGCCGACGAGTGTCGACAGGGTGCCGCCCGTCAGCTCGCGCCGCATGAGCATCGCGGTCTGCGCGAACGGGAGAGCGTTGACGACGTTGCGCACCGCCTCCGGGAAGAGCCCGACGGCGATGAACGCGCCGGCCAGGAATCCGATGACGGTTCCCACGATCGTCGCGAGCGCCGAGAAGGCACCCGTCGTGCGGATGAACGAGGCGATGAACGCCCAAATGGCGGCGAAGGCGAGGCAGGCGAGAGCGATCCAGCCGAGTGTCGTCGCGATCTGGAGCGCCCCGATGACGACACCGTCGACGACGAAGAGGTACACGAGGCTCACGACGAGCACGAGCACGGTCATGATGAGCGCGACCACGACGGTGGACAGCAGGTAGCCGAGCACGAGCTGGCCGCGTCGGATCGGCGAGACCAGGAAGTCGCGGAAACGGCCCGACGCGGCATCCTCGACGAAGACTGCGAGCGCGCCGAGCGAAGTCGTGATCGAGGTCATCGCGACGATGCCGCCGAACATCCAGCTGTCGACGAAGCCGCGCACGTCGGCCTCGTCGGCCTGCGGGAAGGCGGCCGCGATCGAGGTCGTCTGCAGGTTGGAGAGGAACAGCGTGTAGAGCAGGAAGACGATGAGCGCGCCGAGCAGCGAGAAGAACACGTTGAGCCGGTCGCGGAAGAACAGGCGGAGGTTGCGCGTCATGATGGCGAGCACGATGCCCATCAGCCGGCCTCCTCGATGTGCTCGCGACCGGTGAGGGCGAGGAACACGTCGTCCATCCGCCCGTGCCGGAACTCGAAGTCGATGACCTCGTCGCCGTGCTCGGCGAGCAGCCGCCGCGCCACCCCGGCGTCGCCGACCCGGATCTCGAGCGCACCCGCGCGTTCGGTGGCGACCAGCCCGGCCGCGGCGGCGAGCGCGCCGAGCCCCGCGCGATCACGCGAGGTCACGGTGAGGATGCTGTGGCTGTGTTCGGCCCGCAGCGCTGCGGGTGTGCCCTGCGCGATGATGCGGCCCCTGTCGATGATGCTCACCAGGTCGGCCTCCTCGGTCTCCTCCATGTAGTGCGTCGTGAGGAAGACGGTCAGCCCGTGGCGGTCGCGGAGGTCGTGGATGGTCGACCAGACGATGGCGCGACTCGCCGGGTCGAGGCCGGCGGTCGGCTCGTCGAGGAAGAGGATCGCGGGGGAGTGCAGCAAGGCCCGCGCGATGTCGACGCGCCGCCGCTGCCCGCCCGAGAGTTTGCCGTAGCGCCGATCGAGGAAGTCCTCGAGTCCGATCAGCGCCGAGAGCTCCGCGACACGATCGCGGATCTGTGCGCGGTCGGCGGTGTAGAAGCGCGCCCGGGTCGTGAGGTTCTCGCGAGCGGTGAGCTGGGCATCCAGCATCGAATCTTGGAAGACGACGCCGATCTGCCCGCGCACCGGTTCGGAGTCGCGCCGCACGTCGTGCCCGGCGACTTCGATCTCACCGGCGTCGAACGGCGAAACCGTCGTCACGCAGCCGATCGTCGTCGACTTGCCGGCCCCATTGGTGCCGAGGAACGCGAACACGCTGCCGGTCGCGACCTCGAACGAGATGTCGTCGACGGCGAGCACATCGCCGAAACGCTTCGTGAGCCCGCTCACCCTGATCGCTGCCGTTACTGCCACTCGGCGATCCTCGCAGATGATCGCGACGGTGCCTTCGGGACCTTGTGCCCCCGGGTGGATTCGAACCACCGACAAACGGATTAGAAGGCCGCTGCTCTATCCCCTGAGCTACGGAGGCGCAGCGCCGATTCTACGCGCGGGTCGTCGTCGCCCGAGTAGCCTGGCGCCATGAACCGGCGCGGGGTGCGGCTGTCGGTCATCGTGATTGCGGCCGGGGTCGCGGCCGCGACTCTTGCCGGGTGCGTGCCCGGCCGCAACCCGGTCGCCACATTCCAGGTCATCGACGAAGAGTTCAAGATCGAACTCGCGACTCCTGAACTGGTCGAGCACGCCGAAGCGCTGCTCGCCGGTGAGGCGGTCGCGAGCATCCTGAACGGCATCGTCGTGCGCGACGACCCGGGGGTGAACGCGCCGTGGTCGTGGCACATCGACCCGGCGACGCTCAAGTTCGCCGACATGACGATCGAGGTGTGCGACGGCCTCCCATCCCACGTCGAAGCGGGCGTCGTCACGAGCGACCAATACTGCCCGTGGAGCGCCCAAATCGTCTCGATCGACTGATCGGACTCGCCGCGGATTCGGGCGGCGAACTATGCCTTCGGGGCGGGCTGCTGCAGTCCTTCGATCGGGATGTTGTCGTAGTCCCAGCGGTCGAGATCCGACGAGAACAGCCGCTTCGCTTTGCGCGGATGCCGTAGCCAGTCGACGAGGCGGTTCTGGTATTCGGCGAGGGTGTCTTCTGCGGCGAGGCTGAAGTTCACCGAGTTCACGCGCATCGCTTCGAGTTGGTGGGCGGCCCAGTCGGCGGCGAGGTCGGCGCCAGATACCGGGAGCAGCCGCACGGCAACGTGGGCCTCGGTCGCGAGGGGACGTCGTGACATGGGCTCTCCCTGCGTGATCGAGGGCTACTCCCAGTAGGCGTCGCAATCCTGGTAAGCCCAGTTGTAGGCAGCGTCAACGTCGCCACCGAAGTAGGTGTCGGCGATGACGGTCATGCCGTCGATGACTGCCTGACCAATCTCGTTCAACACTGGATCCAGCACGCCACAGGTCGGCTCCGCGGGGGCGGCCGGAGGTTCGGTGTACGAGCCCTGCGTCGCGATGGCGCGCAAGTACGCGAGTCCGTCGACGCACATTTCGTCGCTCGACTTCCCCGCACCATTGGCAGTCAGTCCGAGGAAGTAGTCCTGGATACCCGTCATGGGCACAACGAAGATGCAGCCTTCAGGCTTGAACACCGTCTGTGCAAGCGTTCGTGCACCCGGCCCCAGCGAAGGTACCTCACTTGCGTTCTCCGGGGCGGGGTCGACCGAGGCTGTGTCGGCCGAGAAATAGTAGTAGCCGATCGCATAGTCATCCGCGCTGTTGGAATACAGGCAGTTGCCGACCTCAGGCGATGAGCCTCCCTTGGTTTCCAATCCGTCGACGCTAGTTGCTGCTTCCAAAACCGAAGCTTCCACACAGCCGGCGCTGTTGAGCGTCCACGAGCCCCCCGAGCCGCCCCACTGATCGTCGAACACACGCTCGGGGTCTTCGGGTTCGACCGGGGGCGCCGTGACGGGAACGCCCCCGTCTGCCTCGACCGTCGGCACCGTAGCGCATGAGGCGAGCATCAGGGCAACGGGAAGGAACAGCCCGAGTGAGATCGCGCGCACGTGGTTCATGGTCTATCCGATCGACGAGTTGCGCTGAGCGTAGCGGAGGGCTGGCTCGCCCCCGCGTCCTCCCCAGTGACACATCGAGGGCGAGGCTCGAGATCGCCTCGATCGACTGATAGGTGGCCGTCGACCAACCCGGTTCAGGTCGTCGGGGCGGGCTTCTGCAGTCCTTCGATCGGGATGTTGTCGTAGTCCCAGCGGTCGAGATCCGACGAGAACAGCCGCTTCGCTTTGCGCGGATGCCGTAGCCAGTCGACGAGGCGGTTCTGGTATTCGGCGAGGGTGTCTTCTGCGGCGAGGCTGAAGTTCACCGAGTTCACGCGCATCGCCTCGAGCTGATGGGCGGCCCAGTCGGCGGCGAGGTCGGCGCCGGACACCGGCAGCAGCCGCACGGCGACATGCGCTTCGGTCGCGACCTGTTGGGCGTGCTCGCGCGCGTCGGGACCTTGGCTGTGCCAGCGCACCGCGTTCTGCCCGGCGGTGACGAGCGACGCGACGGCGGCGACCCGGGTTTCGTGATCACGCTGGTCGACCAGTCGGTGTACGCCCGCGCGACCGACGCCGGCGCCGATGATGCCGGCGAGCACGATCGCGACGAACGGGATGATCGCACCCGACAGGATGCGCCAGCCCTCGTCGGAGGCGAGCCAGTTGACCATGTCGTTCCACCACTGCATGGGGGGACCCTAACCCGGAGAGCCGCCGATGTCAGCTAAAACGCAGTGCGTCGGTGGCATCCGTCGCGGTGCGAAACTCGCCCAGCTTCCGGAAGCCCCGCTCACGCACACTGAACCGCATCGCCCGGAACTCACCCGACTCGGCGGCTTCGAGGTGGCCCAGGAGCCCGCCCGAGCGGTTGGTGACCCGCCATTTGCCGCTCGCCAACGCCGTGACCCGCACGCCGGGCGTGGCGACGTCGAGCACTGTCGTTGCGGGAAGGTTCACACCCCGAAACTACGACCGACCACCGACACCCGGCTCGGCCGGGAGCACCAGTTCGGCGTCGACGATGACCTTCTTCTGGCGGGCGGTCTGGGCGAGCAGGATGCCAGCGAGCACGACTGCTGCGCCCGCGACGCCGAGCGGGTCGAGGGTCTCACCGAGCCACACCCAGGCGACCGCGAAGGCGAAGATCACCTCCGACGAGGCGACGATTCCGGCGGACGTGGCACTCAGGTGCTTGAGGGCCGAGAAGGAGAGCACGAACGGCACGAACGACCCGGCGACGACGGTCACGAGAAGCGGGACGCCGAGGGGCAACACCCACGATCCCCACTGGCCGCCGAGGTCGAGCGGGGCGGCGAAGGTGGCGGCATCCAGCTCCCACCATCCGCTGAAGAATGCCCAGAACGCGCCGGCGAAGAGCGTCGTCCAGAAGGCGACCGCGAGCGGTGAGGTGCGGGCGACCTGGCGCTCGCCGACGACGAAGTAGAGGGTGAGCGAGAGCGCCGCGATGAAGGCGAACACGACGCCGAGCGGATCGAGCCGCGCGTCCCACGGCCGCGCGACGGCGACGAGTCCGAGTAGCACGAGCCCGATCGCGACCCAGAGCCGCGCCTTCACCCGCTCCTTGAACACCAGGAACGCGACGAGCGCGACCATGAGCACGGCGGTGTATTCCAGCAGCAGAGTGATGCCGACCGGCAGCAACCCGAGTGCTGCGGCGTAGCTGGCCTGCAGCACGGCGACACCGGCGATTCCAAGGATCGCCATGACGAGCATGAGCCGCGGCGAGAGCCGGAACGCCGCGCGGTCGGTGACGAGCAGCACGAGCCCCGCCAACACGGCGGTGCCGAGGGTGCGGAAGAGCGTGAGCTGCGTCGGCGTCAACCCACCCTCAACGAGCAGCTTGGTGAGGCTGCCGTTGGCGCCGAAGAACAGGGCACCGAGCAGCGCGTAGAGGTAGCCCATTCGTCAGCGGGTAAGTCCGTCGACCGCGTGCGGCTCGATTGCGGTGAGCTCGTCGGCTGTGAGCGGCGACGCCGAGAGCGCCCCGAGGCTCGACTCGAGCTGCGCGACGCTCGACGCCCCGATCAGCGCACTGGTCACCTGCGGGTGCCGCAGCACCCAGGTGAGCGCGAGCTGGGCGAGCGTCTGGCCGCGCCCCTTCGCGATCTCGTTGAGCGCCCGGGCATGTTCGAGGTACTTCTCCGAGATGTTCTTCGCGCTGATCCAGCGGCCGCCAGCGGCACGAGAGTCGGCCGGGATGCCGTCCAGGTATCGGTCGGTCAGCATCCCTTGGGCGAGCGGCGAGAACACGATGCTGCCCGCGCCCACCTCGTCGAGCACGGGAAGCAGGCCGTTCTCGATGTGCCGGTCGAACATGTTGTACCGGGGCTGGTGGATGAGCAGCGGCACGCCCTCGGCGGCGAGTACGGCGGCCGCGGCCCGGGTTTGTTCGGGGCTGTAGTTCGAGATGCCCGCGTAGAGCGCCTTGCCGCTGCGCACCGCGTGGGCGAGCGCCCCCATCGTCTCTTCGATCGGCGTCTCGGGGTCGGGCCGGTGTGAGTAGAAGATGTCGAAGTAGTCGAGGCCGGTGCGCGCCAGCGAAGCATCGAGCGAGGCGAGGAGGTACTTGCGCGACCCCCAGTCGCCGTAGGGTCCGTCGAACTGCTCGTAGCCGGCCTTCGACGACACGAGCAGTTCGTCGCGGTGCGGGCGGAAGTCCTCCGCGAAGATCCGGCCGAAGTTGAGTTCTGCGCTGCCTGCTGGCGGGCCGTAGTTGTTCGCGATGTCGAAATGCGTGACGCCGAGGTCGAACGCCCGCCGCAGAATCGCACGCTGCGTTTCGAGCGGACGGTCGTCGCCGAAGTTGTTCCACAGGCCGAGCGAGATCTCGGGCAGCTTGAGGCCGCTGCGTCCGCTGCGGGCATAGGTCATCCGCTCGTAGCGGTCGGGGACGGCGGAGTAGGGCTGAATGGTGGCAGGCACCCGCTCAGCCTAGGAACTTTCCACACATCCCGTCGGTTGCATCAGGTGCGGCCACGGCTCTGCTGAAAATCGAGGCCGCAGAAAGTAGGGTCCCTCATATGCGCACATTCGTTGTCGCCGGCGGTTGCTTCTGGTGTCTCGACGCCGTCTACCGCAGTCTCAAGGGCGTGACCGACGTCGTGTCGGGCTACACCGGCGGTTCGACTGCCCACCCGTCCTACGAAGCCGTCTGCACCGGCACCACTGGGCACGCGGAGGGGGTCAAGGTCGTCTTCGATGAGACCGTCGTCCCCGCATCCGTCATCCTCGACGTGTTCTTCACCCTCCACGACCCGCGCCAGCTCAACCGGCAGGGCAACGACGTCGGCACGCAGTACCGTTCGGCGATGTTCTACGCCGACGAGGCCGAGAAGGCCGAGTTCGAGGCCGCCCGCGACCGCGCCGCCGAGTACTGGGACGGCGACATCGTCACCACGATCGAGCCGCTGGGCACCTGGTACGACGCCGAGGAGTACCACCAGGACTTCTTCGCGAAGAACCCCAACCAGGGCTACTGCCTCGCGGTCGCGCTGCCGAAGGTGAACAAGATCCGCAAGTCGTATGCGGAGTACGTGTTAGCAGTCTGAGTGCCGGCTGGGCATCCTTTCCCTGACGGGATGCCCAGGTCTAGCGTCGAGGTATGTCAGAGAACACCATGACGACGGGTCAGCGCTGGGTGGCTTTCGGTTCGGCCGGAGCCCTCGGTTCCATTCACCGCACCGACGGCGGCTTCCTGCTGAAGATGCTCGACGGCTCTGAGGAGCGCGAGTATCCGACGCTGGATGTCGCCAAGAGCGCCCTCAATGCGACGCTTCCGACCGGTTCCGACTGGCCGGAGTACCGCGAGCACTGATCCGTCCTTAACACCCGACGGGCAGCACCGAAGCTGTCCTTCCCAACCGCCGACGCCCGACCGCGTTCCGCAGATGACGCGCCGGGCGTCGTCGCGTCTGCGTGGCGTCGCGAGAGTGGGGCGATCGGATGCCGGCCGCCCCTCCACGGCACGAGCGGGTGCCGGCATCCGAGTCCACCTTCACGATTAGGAGAACTCGGATGTCAGACACCATCACCCTCACCGGCCTCGTCGCCACCCCGCCCAAGCACATCGTCACGGGCGAAAACCTTCAGATCACCTCGTTTCGCCTCGCCTCCACTCAGCGGCGGTTCGACCGCACGGAACAGAAGTGGGTGGATGCCGACACCAACTGGTACACGGTGACCGCGTTCCGGTCGCTCGCCGCGAACGCGATCGGCTCGATCCTCAAGGGTCAGCGGGTGATCGTGACCGGACGGCTGCGTATCCGCGAGTGGGCGACCGACGAGAAGACGGGCACGACGATCGAGGTGGATGCCGACTCGCTCGGCCACGACCTGACGTTCGGCACGTCGGTCTTCACCCGCACCCCCGCGGCGACCGCCGTTCCCGACACCGCCGAGAGCGCGGCGGCGGCGGAGCAGATCCCCGAGGTTCCGGATGCCCCCGAGCCGGCGATGGACGACCTCGCCGAACAACGGGCCAAGCGGCCGAGCGAACTGCCCGTGCCGTTCTGAGCCGCTAGTTGAGGCCGAGAGTCTTGAGCAGGTTCGGCTGCTTCTTGGGCGCCGGCGGAATCTTCTCGCCGGCCCGGTAGCGTCGCACGACCTCGGCCTCGACGGCGGCGTAGAGCTGGTTGAGTGCGCGGTTGTGAATCCGCGAGACCCCACTCAGATCGGGATACTCCGCGACGGTCGCCACCCAGCGCTTGTCGTCGCCGCGTTCGATGAAGTAGCTGTAGCCCCGCACATCAATCGCCATCTCGACCCTCCGGTCCGTCGTCTCGAGGCTACCTCTCCCGCCGCGCCGTAGAATCGTGACGACCCGCGGCACCCGACGGGTCGGAACGGGGAGTCGGAATGCCGAGCAGCCTCCTGCGCGCGGGCGCTGTCGCGGCATTCGCCGTGTTCACGTTCACCCTCGCGGGGTGCGTCGAAGCGCCGACCCCGACCCCGATCCCGACCCCGACGGCCGAAGAGACCGCGCCGCCTGCCGATCCCGAGATCGACCTCGAAGGGTCGGCCGCTGACAACCACGCCTTCTTCGACCACGTCAACACCGAGCTGATTGCCGCGGCGGGAGCCCTCGACGGGCGCGCGTTCATCGACAATCTCGTCGCGGTCGGCTACCCGAAGTCCGACCTGGAAGTCACCCCCGATAACACCGCGATCAACCTGGCGGCCGACAACATCCAGTTCGCCGTGCGCCTCAACGGCACCTGCCTCATCGGGCAGTACGGCAACATCGGCTACGCCTCAACGACCGCCGGACTGCTGGGCACCGGCCGCTGCCTCGTCGGCGCCACCCGCCCGATCGACTGGGACGCTGGAGCATAGAGCGAAGACCATTTCTGGTCTTCGCCGCGACGCCAGTCCCGGCGGCCGTCTCGGCCGACGGTTCACGTCGGGCATGCACCGTCACCGCTCCTAAGCTGGAGCGCATGGCCGAATACATCTACTCGATGGTGCGCGCCCGCAAAGCGGTCGGCGAAAAACTCATCCTTGACGACGTCACCATGGCGTTCCTGCCGGGCGCGAAGATCGGCATGGTCGGCCCCAACGGTGCCGGAAAGTCGACGATCCTGAAGATCATGGCCGGGCTCGACACCCCGTCGAACGGCGAAGCCAACCTGACCGCCGGCTTCAGCGTCGGCATCCTCATGCAGGAGCCGGTGCTCGACGAGTCGAAGACCGTTCTCGAGAACGTGCAGGAAGGCGTCGGGCCGATCATGGCCAAGCTCGCCCGGTTCCATGAGATCTCGCTCGCGATGGCCGACCCGGATGCCGACTTCGACACGCTGCTCGCCGAGATGGGCCACCTGCAGGAAGATATCGATGCGGCCGACGCGTGGGACCTCGACTCCCAGCTGGAGCAGGCGATGGATGCCCTGCGCACCCCGCCCGGGGAGGCAAGCATCCCGCAGCTCTCCGGTGGTGAGAAGCGCCGCGTCGCGCTCACCAAGCTGCTGCTGCAGAAGCCCGACCTTTTGCTTCTCGACGAGCCCACCAACCACCTCGACGCCGAGAGTGTGCTCTGGCTCGAGCAGCATCTCAAGTCGTACCCCGGCGCCGTCATCGCGATCACCCACGATCGGTACTTCCTCGACAACGTCGCCGAATGGATCGCCGAAGTCGACCGCGGTCGGCTCATCGGCTACGAGGGCAACTACTCGACCTACCTGGAGAAGAAGGCCGAGCGCCTCGACATCCAGGGCAAGAAAGACCAGAAGCTCGCCAAGCGTCTCAAGGACGAACTCGAGTGGGTGCGCAGCAGCGCGAAGGGCCGCCAGACGAAGTCGAAGGCGCGTCTTGCCCGCTACGAAGAGATGGCTGCCGAGGCCGACCGCACCAAGAAGCTCGACTTCGATGAGATCCAGATTCCGCCGGGGCCACGCCTGGGCCAGGTCGTCATCGAGGCGAAGAACCTGAAGAAGGGCTTCGACGACCGGGTTCTCATCGACGGGTTGTCGTTCACGCTGCCGCCGAACGGCATCGTCGGTGTGATCGGCCCGAACGGTGTCGGAAAGACGACCCTGTTCAAGACGATCGTCGGCCTCGAGCCCATCGATGGGGGCGAACTGAAGATCGGTGAGACGGTCAAGATCAGCTACGTCGACCAGACCCGCTCGAACATCGACCCGAACAAGAACCTGTGGGAGGTCGTCTCCGACGGCCTCGACATCATCGTCATCGGCAAGACCGAGGTGCCGTCGCGCGCCTACGTGTCGAAGTTCGGCTTCAAGGGGCCCGACCAGCAGAAGAAGGCCGGCGTGCTCTCCGGTGGTGAGCGCAACCGCCTCAACCTCGCTCTCACCCTCAAAGAGGGCGGCAACCTGCTGCTGCTCGACGAGCCCACCAACGACCTCGACATCGAAACGCTCTCCAGCCTCGAGAACGCGCTGCTCGAGTTCCCCGGCTGCGCGGTGGTCATCACCCACGATCGGTGGTTCCTCGACCGGATTGCGACCCACATCCTGTCGTATGAAGGCACCGACGAGGATCCGGCGAACTGGTACTGGTTCGAGGGCAACTTCGAGTCGTACGAAGAGAACAAGATCGATCGTCTCGGCCCCGAAGCCGCCGCCCCGCACCGTGCCACCCGCCGCCGCCTGACGCGGGACTGAGACCCGAGCCGTGTCTCGCATCCACGTTCCGATCCGGCTGCGCTGGAACGACCTCGACCCCTACGGCCACGTGAACAACGCCGCGATGTTGACGCTGCTTGAGGAGTCGCGCATCTCGGTGTTCTGGGGCAGCGGTGACCTCCGCGTCGAGGGCGTGAACGACGCCGAGGCCCCCATCGCCGACACCCGCGACGCGAGCACGATCACCTTGGTCGCGCGCCAGGAGGTCGAATACCTCGCGCCGATCCCGTACCTGCGGGAGCCGCTCGACGTGCAGCTCTGGATCGGCCGACTCGGCGGGGCGAGCCTCGACGTCTGCTACGAGGTCTGCTCACCAGAGGGCGTGGAGCCGCAGATCGTATTCGCGAAGGCGGCGACGACGATCGTGCTCGTGGATGCCGCATCCGGTCGCCCGCGCCGCATCACCGACCGCGAACGCGAGGCGTGGAACGCCTACGTCGACGCCCCCGTCGCGTTCGCAAAGCGGTCCTAGGGGCGCGACTAGGCCGTGAGTGCACTCGGAGGTGGTGGCTGGCGGAGACGCTTCACCGCCTTCACCGAGTCGGCGTCGAAGCGCTGGCTGAGGGTGCGCAATTCGTTCATCCACACCGTGAGCTCGGGATACGCGCTGGGATGCTGGACGATCTCGTCGTGCACCAGAGACAGATTGAATCGTGTCTCGTAGGCGATGCTCGGTAGCTCGGCAGCGGGCAGGTTAGGGTTCTTCAGCTTCTTTCGAAGCCGCTCCGTCTTCAGGTCGTACCTGATCTCGGCGGCCTCCATCCCCACCTCGATGAAGAACCACACGATGCGGATCACCACACCCAGGACGATCAGGCCCACCACGACGAGAACAATGATGAAGACCGTGTTGAGGATGTCCACTGGTGCGCCTCCTGGCTGAGGTGCAATGCTAGCGGTCTCGCGACACCGTGAATGCGAACTTCCTTCGGCCGCATCCTTCACCCGAGAAAGCGGTCAGAGCTATGGACCTCAGCGTCTGGGGCGCGTTCCTCGCACAACTGTTCTTCCTGGCCGTCACCACTTCGGTCGCGCTGTCGCTGGTCGTGGGGGTGGCCCTGGCTTCCTTCGGTCGGTTCCCGATCTGGCTGGGGATCCTCGGGACGATTTTCCTCCCGATTCTGGGACCGTTCGTGCTTCTCATCGTGGCGATCGTCCGCGCGACGAGTTTCGCCGTGGCGACTCAGGTGAAGCGGCACCAGACTCGGGCGCTGGAGCTGACACCGGCCGGGATCGCCGCCATCGATGGACCCGCCGGCAAGGAGGTCGCGCTCGTCGAGGGCTCTCTCATGGAGGGCGCTGTCGAAGAGGTAGCAGTCGAGAAGGCGGTCCGGAAGCCTGGGATCGTGGGGGCTCTATCACCGATGCGCCTGTTCTCGCGATTCGGCTTTCCCTTCGTCGTGACTCTGGCCCTGCTTGTCTTCGGTGCGGCATCGACTCTCGTGCTGCAGTGGATCGTCATCGATCTGGTGGTCGTGCCGCCGTTCGTGCTCACAGCCTGGGGAAGCGGGCTTGATGTGGCAGTCATCCTCAGTGTCGGGATCCTGGTGATCGCGCTGGGTCTGGCGATCTTCCGGCCATCTCGGCTGGCGGCTGTCTTCGTCGCTGCGATCGGTTCGGGGTGGACGCTTGCCGGTGCTGCCGGGATGCTCCTGGTGCAGCCCGTACAGACGACGCTCGCCACCGCGAATTCGACGTTCGTCGAAGTGCTCGGCGGATTCGGCCCGGTCGCGGGTTCGATCGTCGCGAGCGCCCTCGGCTCCGAGTACGAGCAAGTGACCTCGATCCGGTTGACCTACGTTGGTGAACTGCCGTCGGTCCACTTCGGGCCGGCAACTTCGATTGCTTTCCTCGTCGGCGTGCTGTTACTTGCCTGGTCGCTCGTGGAGGTCTTTGCAGCTCACCGACGGTCCCGGCGAGCGCTGGCGGCAACCGGTTCGTAGGGTAGGCGAACAGGTCGGCTCAACCACAAAGTACGCGGCTCGCTAGACCGCCGTCGGAACGCGGACCATGCCCTCCTGGGCAACGGTCGCGAGCAGCGCACCCTCACGCGAGAAGATGCGGCCGAACGACAGGCCTCGGCCGCCGAGGGCGACGGGGGAGTCCTGCTCGTAGAGCAGCCACTCGTCGACGCGGCCGTCGCGGTGCCACCACATCGCATGGTCGAGGCTCGCCGCTTTGAGCCCGGGGGTGCCCCACGCGACGCCGTGAGCTCGCATGATCGGCTCGAGGATCGCGTAGTCGCTCGCATAGGCGAGGGCAGCACGATGCAGGTTGGGGTCGTCGGGTAGCTTGCCGATCGCCTTCATCCACACCGCTTGCTTCGCGGAACGCTCGCCGTCGTTCGGGAAGTACACGGGCTCCTGAACGTGGCGGATGTCGAACGCGCGTTGGGTGGACCAGAACTTCGCGACCGGATGTTCGGAGCCGCCGAGCACGTCGGCTGTGCTCGGCAGCGACTCCGGGTCGGGCACCCCCTCGGGCATCGTGACGGAGTGCTCAAGCCCCGGGTCGCGATCCTGGAACGACGCGATCATCGACAGGATCGGCTCGCCGCTCTGGTAGCACTGCGCGCGCCGCGTCGAGAATGACCGGCCGTCGTGGATGCGGTCGACCGAGAAGGTGATCGGCTGCTCGACATCCCCCGGGCGCAGGAAGTAGCCGTGCATCGAATGCACCATCCGGTCCTCCGGAACGGTGCGGGTTGCGGCGATGAGGGCCTGCGCGAGTACCTGCCCGCCGAACACTCGGCCACCCGGCATCCACTGGCTCGGACCGGTGAAAATGTCTTCCCTGGTGCGTGCGCCGGTGTCGGTCAGATCGAGGGCGGCCAGAAACCCTGCCAGGGGATCGCTCACGGGTTGTAGTTTAGGAGTCGCATGAGCACCTTTACTCTCGCCGATGCTCCCTCCCTCGATGATCTCCAGGTCTACCTCTCGCGCGCCGCGCGGGTCGAGGAGGGTTCCGTGCGCCTGATTGCGGGATCGGGGGTGCTCGCCGTCTACTGTTCGGTGTTCGCCCCAGCCGGTCTGCTCGACGAGAGTGCAACCGTTCTCGGCCTCCGAACGCTCGCACTGAGCGAGGCTGCGAGCTTCGACGTCGTCGTGCCGGTGCGTTCCCTGCTGCAGCGCCTCGAGCGCGCGCAGGCCGAGGGTGCCACGAAAATCGGCCTGCCCATGGAGGTCAACACGGCGACCTGGGTCGCGATCTCACCGCCGCGCGGTGGCTGGCAGCAGCTCGGCGAGGTGTCGCCGACCCTGCTTGAGGAGTCGGCGCGCGACGGCATTCGGGACGTCGCGGCCGCTGTCCCGGACGGTGTCGGTGAGCAGATTGTGCGTCGCGTTCGCGGCGAAGTCTGGGGCCGTCCGATGGTCGGCGCCGAACACATCCCCTCCGGGGCCGCCTTCGCCGCCTTCGCCCTCGGCTTCCTCGCGGAGGACCCCGTCCGGCTCTACGAGTCCGGCCCCTGGACGCGGCTCAGCACCCTCCGCGGCCATGTCCTGGTGAAGCGGAGAGCGTGGAACCTCCTGCGCTGACCCGGGGGCGTGCAGTCCGACAGCGCGCGCGAGTCAAGAGCGGGGACCCCTACCCCGATTGACTCGCACGCGCTGTCGGACCGCCCGCGGGTTGCTCGTCGGTGCTATGCGCGTGGTGGCCGCGCGGGGCTTCGTTAGAGGCTGTCAGCGATCGCTCGGCCCGCCTGGCGGCCCGTGAACAAGCACCCACCCAAGAAGGTGCCTTCGAGGGAGCGGTAGCCGTGCACGCCGCCGCCGCCGAAGCCGGCGACTTCACCGACCGCGTAGAGACCGGGGATCGGGGTGCCGTCGGCGTCGAGCGCGCGGCTCGACAGGTCGGTCTGGATGCCGCCGAGGCTCTTACGCGTGAGCACGTGCAGTTTCACCGCGATCAGCGGGTGGTGTGCGGGGTCGAGGAACTTGTGCGGCCTGGCGACGCGGATGAGTTTGTCGCCCCGGTAGCGCCGTGCGCCGCGCAGGGCGGTGATCTGGGCATCCTTCGTGAAGGTGTTGTCGATCTCGCGGTCACGCGCTTCGATCTCGTATTTCATCTCGTGGAAGTCGATCTCGACGTCGGGGGAGAGGTTCTTCATGCCGGCGAACAGTTCGTCGAGGCTGTCGGCGACGACGAAGTCGGCACCCTTCTCTTTGAACGCTTCGACGGCGTCGGTCGCGCCCTTGCCGAGGCGCTGCTTGAGCAGTTCGAGCACGCTCTTGCCGGTGAGGTCGGGGTTCTGCTCGCTGCCGGAGAGCGCGAACTCCTTTTCGATCACCGACTGGGTGAGCACGAACCACGAGTGGTCGTGGCCGGTGGAGCGCAGGTGTTCGAGCGTTCCGAGGGTGTCGAACCCGGGGAACAGCGGCACCGGCAGGCGGCGGCCGGTGGCGTCGAACCACAGGCTCGAGGGGCCCGGCAGAATGCGGATGCCGTGGTCGGCCCAGACCGGGGTGTGGTTCTGGATGCCTTCGACGTAGTGCCACATCCGGTCGCCGTTGACGAGGCGCGCACCGGCGTCGTGCGAGATGCCGAGCATCCGACCGTCAACGTATGCGGGCACACCGCTGAGCATCGTCGTGGGGGCGGTGCCGAGCCACTCGGGCCAGGCTTCGCGCACCAGGTCGTGGTTGCCACCGATTCCGCCACTCGCGACAATCACTGCCGCCGCCTCGAAGGTGAACTCGCCGACGGTCTCGCGGGACGACCCCTCGCCACGGGCGGCATCCGACGGTTCGAGGATGCTGCCGCTCGCCCCGGTGACCGCGCCGTCGGTGACGGTGAGGGCATCCACCCGGTGCCGGAAGCGCAGGTCGACCAGTCCCTTCTCGACGCCGCGCTGCACCGCCTCGATGAACGGCTCGAGAATTCCGGGGCCGGTGCCCCAGGTGATGTGGAACCGCGGCACCGAGTTGCCGTGCCCGGTCGCCGTGTACCCGCCGCGCTCGGCCCAGCCGACGACGGGGAAGAACTTCACACCTTTCGACGCGAGCCACTGCCGCTTCTCATCGGCGGCGAACGCAAGGTACGCCTCCGCCCACTGGCGGCCCCAGGCATCCTCATCGTCACGGTCGAACTCGGCGCTCGCGAACCAGTCCTGGCGGGCGAGCTCTGGGGAGTCATTGATGCCCATCCGGCGCTGCTCGGGAGAGTCGACCAAGAAGAGCCCGCCGAACGACCACCAGGCCTGCCCGCCGAGGCCCGATTCGGGCTCCTGATCGAGCACGATGACCCGCTTGCCGGCTTCGACGAGTTCCGCGGTGGCGACGAGTCCCGCCAGCCCGGCTCCGATCACGATCACGTCGGTATGCGCAGTCATTCAGGCCCCTTTCCCTGACTCCCGAGGCTATCGGCCCCGCCGCCGCGCAAGGTTCATCCGCGCGAATGAATGTCGACTATTCGTCGAACGTGTTGACCATCGCGTGGGCGGCGCGTTCGAGGTAGTCCCAGAGCATCGTCTCGTGCAGCGGCGAGAGTCCGAGCCCGTCGACGGCGACGCGCATGTGGCCCAGCCAGCGGTCGCGGGCGTCGGGGTTGACCTTGAATGGGTTGTGGCGGATGCGCAGCCGCGGGTGGCCACGCTGTTCGCTGTAAGTGCCGGGCCCGCCCCAGTACTGTTCGAGGAATCCGGTGAGCCGCTGGATCGCCCCTTCGAGGTCATCGTGCGGATACATCGGCCAGAGCACCTCGTCGGTCTGCACCCCGTCGTAGAACGCGCGGACGAGTTTCTCGAACGTGGGGCGGCCCCCGACTTCGCGCCAGAAGTTGCTGCCGACGGGTTCGCCGTCGGGTCCCGAGCGCAGCGTCAGACGGTCGTTCACTTCTTGCCTCCGGTCGTGGGTGGGCGGGGCGTCGACTGTTGCTTGACGACACCCGGGATAACGGGGGTGTCGTTCGCGCCCCCGGCCTGCCCCGCGCTGGCGGTCGCGACGCCCAGCGCCGGCACGCGGATCCCCATGTCATCGAGGGTGCGCTTAACGCGCGCGCGCAGCTCCCGCGCGACCTCGTCCTTCCCGCCGGTGCGGGTTTTGACGACGAGGCGCAGCACGATCGCGTCGGCCGAGATCGACTCGATTCCCCAAATCTCGGGCTGCTCCATCATGAGGCGCTTCCATTTGCCGTCGGCGCGCATCTCGATGCCGGTCTGCAGCATCCGGTCCTTCACCGCGTCGATGTCGGCGTTGTAGGGGATCGCGAGGTCGAGGATGACGCGCGCCCAGCCTTGCGACATGTTGCCGACGCGCAGGATTTCGCCGTTGCGCACGTACCAGAGAGTGCCGTTGACGTCGCGCACTGTCGTGACCCGGATGCCGACGGCTTCGACGACACCGGTCGCCTGGCCGAGGTCAACGACATCCCCGACCCCGAGTTGGTCTTCGGCGACGATGAACAGGCCGTTGAACACGTCGCGCACGACGTTCTGGGCGCCGAAGCCGAGGCCGGCGCCGAGGGCGGCGGTAATGAGCGAGAACGCTCCGGTGGCGTTCGGGTCGATCGCCGAGACGATGAGCACGAGCGACACGAGCACGACGATCGTCGTCACGGTGCTCGACAGCACCCCGCCGAACGCGCGGGTGCGTTGAACGATGCGCATCGCGGCGACCGGGGATGCCTGCAGCGCCGCGGTGTCTTCGACGTTCTGCTTCTTCTTCACGCCACTGATGACGCGATTCACGACCCGGCGGATACCGAGTTGCAACACGAGCCGCGCGAGGGAGGCGACGACGATGATCGTCAGGATGCGCATGGGCACGCCAAACGGTCCCTCGTAGAACGCGGTCACGGCCGCCCAGAACTCCGCCATGCCCCCATTCTCCCGGGTGCGCCCTGGACGCCGCCCGCGCACCTCGTGACGGGTTGGTCCGCCATTTGCGTGTTGCGCCGCGGGAATCGTGCGGCGCAACTCGCAAACAGCGGACCAACGCGCAACCCGTGTAAAGAATGCTTGACATGGTGTCGGGATGTCTTTACAGTCAGAGGTGTCAAACATTGTTGACATCGTGCACCATCCGGCCGTGGCCGGCTCATCGAAGAAAGAGAAACCCGTGTCCTACGAAGAGAAGAACGCCTGGGTGTTCGGCTTCATCGCCCCCATCGGCTACATCGTCTATGTCGTGCTCGTGCTTACCCAGGCGGGCGGAGGGCCGCTTGAAGAGGCGCCGTATGTCGCTCCGATGCTGGGCACCATTCTCGGGGCGATCGTCGTCGGAATCCTCAGCGGAATCGTCATCGCGATCTTCTCGGGCAAAGATGCCGGCAAGTCCGATCAGCGCGACAAGCAGATCAACCGATTCGGTGAGTACATCGGCAGCGCGTTCCTCGTGATCGGCGCGCTCGGCGCCCTGGTGCTCGCCTGGTTCGAGGCTCCGCACTTCTGGATCGCGAACGTGCTGTACCTCGGCTTCGTGCTGCAGGCGATCCTCTCGACGATCGCGAAGCTGGTCGCCTACCGGCGGGGGCTGCACCAGTGGTGAAGCCGACGAAGGTGACCAACGGCATCCGCGCGCTGCGTTTCGCGGCCGGCGAGATGACGCAGGCCGACCTCGCCGAACGGATCGGCGTGACCCGGCAGACCGTCATCGCGATCGAGCAGGGCCGGTACTCG
>CAZCEE010000015.1:0-19063 GCA_964497165.1 uncultured Schumannella sp.
GATCAGGGCGATCGCGAGGGGGCGCTGCCGTGTGCCGAACACGTCGTGGAGTGGGGCGGGGATTCGCAGGAGCGTCATCCCGCAAACATACCAACCGGTCGGTATGCCGTCTAGTCCGCCAGGGTGTCGAGGGTTGCGAGGGTCTCGTCGGCCCAGGCGATCGTCGCGCGGGCGGAGTGCTCGCCCGCCGAGATGGTCATCAGCCAATAGGGCCGCTGCGGCAGGTCGCTCGGCTCCGCCTCCGCTTGGTGTCGAGCGGCCGCGAGGTGCTCGAGCAGCGCGAGGGCCTGTGCACGCGCGTCGACGACGAGGTCGCGGCAGGCCGCGGCGCCGAGCACGCTGCCGAAGAACAGTCGCAGCAGCATCCCGTTGCGCGGGGGGGTCGACCCGGCCGGCTCGCGCATCAGCTCGACGAGGCGGGCGCGGCCTGCGGAGGTGAGGTTGTGCACGCTCGAGCCGCTGCGGTCGCCGTCGCCCGCGGTGACGAGTCCCTCATTGCGCAGCCGGGAGAGCGCGGGGTAGATCTGCCCGAAGCTCTCGCTCCAGAACGCACCCAGGTGTACCCGGATCGCTTCGCGCAGCGCGTACCCGGTCATCGGCTCGATGCTCAACGCGGCGAGCACCGCGAGGTCAGTCTGGGTTGCACGTGGCATTCCGCCATCATATCTGGTAGGAATATCCATATATCTTCCAGAGAGGCACAGTCATGTCTGACCCCACCGCGGTCGCCCGGGTCGCCGCGATCGCCGCGCTCGCGCTCTTCGCCCTGCTCATCGTCTTCCAGCTCGCCCTCGCACTCGGCGCACCCTGGGGGCGTGCGGCCTACGGTGGGCAGAATGCCGGCGTGCTGCCCACGCAGTTCCGGGTCGCGAGCGCCGTCGCCGTCGCCGTGTGGGCGGCCATCGCGCTCATTGTCGCGCGACGGGCGGGGCTATCGGTCTGGGCGCCACTCCCCGTCTCCTGGCTGCCGGTCGTCGTGTGGATCGTCGTGGCCCTCCTGGTGATCGCCGTCGTGATGAACGCGATCACCCCGAGCCCCCTGGAGCGCGCGATCTGGCTACCGTTCACGCTGCTGCTCCTCGCGTCCACCATGACCGTGGCCATCGCGGCCCGATAGCGTGAGCCTGTGAGTACAGGACAGACCCTCGTTTTCGACGGGGTGACCAAGCACTTCGGCTCGGTCGCGGCCGTCGAAGACCTCGACTTCACCGTCGAGCCCGGTCGGGTGACCGGATTCCTCGGGCCGAACGGTGCCGGCAAAACCACGACGCTGCGGATGCTGCTGGGCCTCGTGACGGCGACGAGCGGTACGGCGACGATCGGCGGCAAGGCGTACGGCGAGCTCGAGAACCCGATGCGCGTCGTCGGGGCCTCGCTCGAAGCGGCCTTCCACCCCGGACGCTCGGGACGCGGCCACCTCAACGTCACCGCGGCGGCGGCGGGCATCCCGCGTGAGCGCGTCACCGCCGTACTCGAACAGACGGGAATGGCGCCCTACGCCGACCGGCGCGTGGGCGGCTACTCGATGGGGATGCGGCAGCGGCTCGGGCTCGCGACGGCGCTGCTCGGCGACCCCGGAGTACTCGTACTCGACGAGCCGATCAACGGCCTCGACCCCGAAGGCATCCGCTGGATCCGCTCGTTCCTGCAGGCGCTCGCGGCCGAGGGTCGCACGATTCTCGTCAGCTCGCACCTGCTCAGCGAGGTGCAACAGACCGTGGATGACGTCGTCGTCATCGCCGGCGGGAAGCTGCGCTACGTCGGCACGCTCACTGCCCTCGAAGGCACGACGACCGCCACCGGGAGCGTCGTCGACGCCCCCGACCGCCCGGCACTCACTGCCGCGCTGAAGGCGGCCGGTCACGAGGTGCGCGTCGAGTCGGACGGGCTCGCCGTCGATCTGGTTCCCGTCGAAGTCGGGCGGCTCGCCCTCGCCGCCGGTGTTGCGCTGAGTGCCCTCGCGGCATCCGGCGCCGGGCTCGAGGACGAATTCCTCGCACTCGTCGCCGATCCGGAACGCGCCGCGGAAGGAGGGCGGCAGCGATGACCTTCCTGCGCGCCGTCTCGGCCGAGTTCCGCAAGATCCTCACCACCCGCCTGTGGTGGGTGCTCGCGCTCATCCTCTTCGGGTACGTCGGCTTCACGGCCGTCGCGATCGGGTTCTTCCTGAGCATCACGCCCGAAGAGGCCGGGATGCCGATCGCCGACGACTTCCTAGCGCCGCTCGTGTACAGCATGGCGACCGCGACGGGCTACGTGTTCCCGGTCATCTTCGGCGCGATGTCGATCACCTCGGAGGTGCGCCACCGCACGATCGGTACGGTGTTCCTCGCCACCCCGAACCGCTCGGTCGTCCTCGCAGCCAAGGCCGTCGCAGGGCTCGTGGTCGGTGCGGTCTACGGTGTCGTCGCACTCGCCGGGTCGGTTGGCCTCGGAGCGCCCGTGCTCGCCGCAACCGGCCAACAGACCCTTCTCGCCGAAAGCGACACCTGGCTGATGCTCGGCCGCATCGTGCTCGCGATGGGGCTCTGGGGGATCGTCGGCGTCGCGCTCGGCGTGCTCATCCCGAGTCAGATCGGGTCGATCGTCACGATCATCGCCTTCACCCAGTTCGTGGAGCCCATCCTGCGCACCGCCGCGGCGTTCGCCGACTGGCTCGGCGAGATCGGCAGATTCCTGCCCGGGGCCGCAGGGGATGCGCTCGTCGGCGCGAGCTTCTTCACGATGTTTGCCGGCACCGGCGGGGGTACCGCTCCACTCGAGTGGTGGCAGGGCGGGCTCGTGCTCGCCGGTTACGCCGTGCTGATGGGCGCGATCGGCGCGGCGACGACCTGGCGGCGCGACGTCACCTGAGCCGTTAGGCGGGAGGCGCTGTGGTGCTCGATCGCACCACCAGATCGATCGGAATGTGGATCGCGCGCGGCGGCAATGCGGCGTCGACATCCGTCATCGCCCGCATCACCAGGTCGACCGCTTGCTCGCCTTGCTCGCCCGGTCGTTGCCGCACGGTCGTCAGTCCGAACATCGCCGCATAGGGATGATCGTCGATGCCGACGATCGACAGCCCGGATGGCACCACGATTCCGAGCTGGCGTGCGGCGGTGATCGCGCCGATCGCGATCTCGTCGCAGCCGGCCACGATCGCGGTCGGCCGGGACTCCGGATCGGCCAACAGGGTCATCGCCGCCTCGTAGCCACCGGGCACGCTGAACGAAGTGGGTCGGAAGTCGTCGGCGTGTTCGAGCCCCGCGTCGTCCATCGCCGCCCGGAAGCCCGCCAATCGGCGCTCGTGCACGTGAAAGTCCAACTGCGCGTCGAGGTCGCCGCCGATGTGCACGATGCGGATGTGACCGAGGCCGATGAGGTGCCGGGTGGCGAGTCGGCTGGCTTGCTCGTCGTCGATGCACATGGTGGTGATGCCCGGGATCGCCCCGCCGATGCCGACTGCCGGCCGACGCAGCGCCTGGATCAGCTGCACCTCGCTCGGGGCCAGCTCCACCCCGACGCAGACGATTGCGTCGACGCGCTTGCGCACCAGGAAGTAGTGGAACAGCCGGCTGCGTTGTTCCGGCTCGGTCGGGAGGCGGAACAACGTGAGGTCGTAGCCCGCCTGGATCAGGGCACCTTCAATGCCTTCGAGCACCTCGGCGAAGAACCAGCGGTTGATGAAGGGGGTGATCACCCCGACGTTCTTGGTGCGGCCGGTCACGAGGCTCGCGGCGGTCGACGAGACCACGTACCCGAGTTCGGCCGCGGCGGCCGCCACGCGCTCTTTGGCGGCGGGCGATACATGCGCCGCCCCACTCAACGCGCGAGAGGCGGTCGCCTTCGACACGCCAGCGCGACGGGCGACTTCGGCGAGCGAACTCATGGGCCTTCCGCTCCTGGTTGGAATCGGTTGCAGCATAGCGGACACATGCAACCGAATCGAGAGGCAAAACACTTGCACCGCGTTCAGTTGTCGCTTACCGTGGTGCTGGAATCGGTTGCGACAGACCGGTCCAATCCCAGCACCACCACATTTCAAACCCTCAATGAGGAGGAAACAGTGCGTTCAATTACGAACCGTCGTGTGCTCGCCACTGCAGTCGTGGTCGGAGCCACGAGCCTCGTGCTCGCTGGCTGTTCCGGCAGCGGAAGCGGCACGACAGGCCCCGGCGACTACGGAGACGCGGACGGCGTCGTCACCCTTTACGGCACCATTGCCGACACCGAGGCAGACCTTCTCAACGAGTCCTGGGCGGACTGGGAAGAAGAGAACGGCATCGACATTCAGTACGAATCGTCGAAGGAGTTCGAGGCTCAGATCGGAAGCCTGGCGCAGGCCGGCAACCCGCCGGACCTCGCGATCTTCCCGCAGCCCGGTCTGCTCGGCGACCTCGCCAGCCGAGGCTATGTGCAGCCCGCGCCCGAAGGCGTCGCCGCCAACGTGGCCGACGGCTGGAACGAGGACTGGGCCGCGTACGGCACCGTCGACGGCACCCTGTACGGCGCGCCGCTGATGGCCAGCGTCAAGGGCTTCATCTGGTACTCGCCGTCGGTCTTCGCCGACAACGGCTGGGAAGTTCCCGAGACGTGGGATGAACTGCTCGCTCTGTCGCAGACCATCGCCGACTCGGGTACGACCCCGTGGTGCGCGGGCTTCGGCTCTGACGCCGCGACCGGCTGGCCCGGAACCGACTGGGTGGAGGACCTCGTCCTGCGCCAGGCCGGCGCCGAGGTGTACGACCAGTGGGTCGCTCACGAGATCCCGTTCAACGACCCGGCGATCGCCTCGGCCTTCGACGCGGTCGGCGACATCCTGCTGAACCCGGACTACGTGAACGCCGGCTTCGGCGACGTCGTCACCATCAACAGCACCCCGTTCGGCGACCCGGCAACGGCGCTCGTCGACGGGAGGTGCACTCTGCACCACCAGGCATCCTTCTACGACGGCTTCATCACCGACGCGGGTGGCGTGGTTGCCGAGGATGGCGACATCTGGGCCTTCATCACTCCGGCTGAAGAGGCCGGCGGATCGGCTGTCACCGGTGGTGGCGAGATCGTCGCGGCCTTCAGCAACGATGCCGACACCATCAAGGTGCAGGAGTACCTCTCGAGCGGCGACTGGGCCAACAGCCGGGTCGCGCTGGGCGGTGTGATCAGCGCCAACAAGGGCCTCGACGCGAGCAACGCGTCGAGCGCCATCCTGACGCAGGCCATCGGCCTCCTGCAGGACCCGGACACCACCTTCCGTTTCGACGCTTCGGACCTCATGCCCGGCGCCGTGGGAGCTGGCACGTTCTGGACAGGCATGGTCGACTGGATCAACGGCACGAGCACGACAGAAGTGCTTGACGCCATCGAAGCCAGTTGGCCGGCCGAGTAATCGGTTGACCGCGGCGGGCTGCTCGGCGAGGCCGGGCAGCCCGCCCCCCTGTCGCACCCGAGTACTGTCGTAACACCCGTCGTCAATGTGGACAACGAAAGGCGATCATGAAGGATCTCCTCACCTGGATCGGTAGTCTCCCGCCCCTGGCTCAGATACCCATCGTCGTCGGGCTGTTTCTGGCGGCTGCTATTGCGGTCGTTCTCCTGATCGAGATCGCCCCCCGGCCAGGGCGAAAGTTCACGATCATCCGCTTCGTGGCGTGCCTCGTCATTCCGGCCATCGTCTTCCTGCTCCTGGGCTCGGTCTGGTGGGCGGTCGCCGCCGCCATCGTGCTCGGTGGGCTGTTCTTCCTGCTCGACTACCGCAGCCGCCAGGGCACGGGCTACCTGTTCGCGTTGGTCGGCTTCCTCGGCCCCGCGATCGTGCTGATGCTGATCGGCTTGGTCTACCCGTCGATCCAGACGATCTTCTTGTCGTTTCAGAGCAACCGCGGCAACTGGATCGGGTTCGACAACTTCGTCTGGATCTTCAGCCAGCCCCACAACCTCGTCGTCATCCGCAACACAATCATCTGGGTGCTCATCGTCCCCGCGTTCTCGACGGCGCTCGGTCTGGCGTACGCCGTCTTCATCGACAAGTCGCGCGGTGAGAAGTACCTCAAGATCCTGGTCTTCATGCCGATGGCCATCTCGTTCGTCGGCGCGAGCATCATCTGGCGCTTCGTCTACGCCTACCGCCCCGAGGGCGACAGCCAGATCGGCGTGTTCAACGGCCTCGTGACGCTCTTCGGCGGCGACCCGGTCAACTGGCTGCAGCAGGTGCCGCTCAACAGCCTCCTGCTCATGGTGGTGCTGATCTGGGTGCAGACCGGATTCGCCATGGTCATCCTCTCCGCCGCGATCAAGGGGGTTCCGATCGAACAGATCGAGGCGGCTCAGCTGGATGGCACGAACGCCTGGCAACGCTTCGTCAACGTCACGATCCCCGCGATCCGGCCCTCGATCATCGTCGTGTTGACCACGATCTCGATCGCGTCGCTGAAGGTGTTCGACATCGTGCGCACGATGGGCCTGGCCTATCCCGATACGGGCGTCATCGCCAACGAGATGGTCACGCTTCTACAGAAGTTCGAGGCTGGACGTTCGTCTGCGTTCGCCGTCGTGCTGTTCCTGCTCGTGCTGCCGATCGTGATCTACAACGCTCGTCAGATCCAAAAGACACGGGAGACCCGATGACCACCTCCGCTACGGCCAACCCCGCCCTCAAGGAGTCGACGATCAAGACGGCGGCTCGACGGACCAAGCAGCGGCTCACCAGCCGAGGTGCGACGATCGCCGCGCTGGTCATCGCCGTGTTGTGGACGGTGCCGACCGTTGGACTGTTCATCACCTCCATCCGGCCTGAGGTCGAGACGCAGCGCACGGGGTGGTGGGAGATCTTCATCAACCCGACCGTCACGCTCGAGAACTACGAGGCTGTGCTGTTCGGACGGGACAGCCTGCTCGGCCCGTTCTTCAACTCGATCGCGATCTCGATCCCGGCGACAGTCTTCCCGCTGGTCATCGCCTCGTTGGCCGGCTATGCGTTCGCCTGGATGAAGTTCAAGGGGCGCGACGTGATCTTCGTGCTCGTGTTCGCGCTGCAGATCGTGCCGATCCAGATGGCCCTCGTTCCGTTGCTCTCGCTGTTCTCGCGGGGCATTTCGGTCGGCGACGGTGTCATCTACGAGGGCCTGCGAAATGCCGGGCAGTTCTCGCAGGTGTGGATCGCGCACACTATCTTCGCGTTGCCGTTGGCGATCTTCCTGCTGCACAACTTCATCAGCGAGATCCCGTCTGACGTCATCGAAGCCGCCCGCGTCGACGGCGCCAGCCACGGCCAGATCTTCTTCCGGATCGTGTTGCCACTCTCACTGCCGGCGATCGCGTCGTTCGCGATCTTCCAGTTCTTGTGGGTCTGGAACGATCTGCTCGTCGCCCTGATCTTTGCGACCGGATCGGCGGCCCCGATCACCAGAGCCTTGGCCGAACTCACCGGTGAGTTCGGGCAGAACGCCGAACTGCTTCCGGCAGGTGCGTTCATCTCGATCCTGGTGCCGCTCGTCGTGTTCTTCGCTCTGCAGCGCTACTTCGTACGCGGCCTGCTGGCGGGTTCGACGAAGGGCTGAATGTCGGTACCTTTCGGGTCATGGCGATCGATCTTGCAGCATTTGCGGCGGAGCGCGGTTGGCAGTACCGGCCGACTGCGCCACCGCCGATGATCGAAGGCGCCGTGTTCGGAGCGTTGCTGGATGCCGTCGTCACCGACAACGTCGTCGCGACCGGGTCGATCCCGTTCGAGGTGGGCAACGTCGAGGGGCAGGTCGGCGGCACGCGCACCGAGCAGTTCGGCAAGGTCCGCGTCACGATGACCCGACGCACCCGGCATCGCAGCGACCACGGTTACGTCAGCATCCGGTTGCCGCGGGCGCTCCCGCATTTCGTCGTCGACGCACACGCGAACGGCACGAGCCTGCCGATCCCGATCAGCCGTAGGCAACGGGTTTCGCTCGAGGGCGACTTCGACCAGCATTTCGCGCTGTACGCGCCGGCCGGATACGAACGGGATGCCCTCTACCTGTTCACCCCCGACGTCATGGCTCTGCTCATCGATGAGACGGGCGATCTCGACGTCGAGGTGATCGGCGATCGGTTGACGATCTACTCGCCGCACCTCTTCGACCTGCGCAACCCGGTGGTCTGGGACCGCCTCGAACAGATCGTGCGGCTGCTCGGCGCCAAGGCGATCGACCAGGCGCAGAATTACTCCGACCCGCGCGCGGCGGGCACCGACAACAACGTCACTCCCGGCGGTCGCCGACTCGACCAGGGTTTCCTCAGCCGGAACGGCGTGCTGTGGTCGCTTGTGCTCATCGTCGCGATCGTCGTCGTGACTCTCGTGATCACCCTGGCCGGGATCGTCGGGTCGTTCTGGCTTGGGATGTGACGGGGAGCTGAAGTGCTCAGCCGCGGTCGAGTCCGAAGGTGTGCTTGACGAGCGCCTGAACGTCGCGGTCGAGGCCGTCGACGCGCTGCTCGAGCAGATCGAAGCGGCCGAGCATCTCGCTCCGCAGCCCCCCGATTTCAGAGCGGATGACGCGGATGAAGAGCGTCGACACGATCGTGAAACATCCCGAACAGCGCCGTCGCGAAGACGCCGATGAGCACCCATAACTGTGGTTCGGTCATGCTCAGCACCATCCCAGTATCCCTATCCGATCACGGTGCCGCTACTCATCGTGGTGGATCGGCTCGAGCCGAGCCGCCTTGGGAAGAAGGCTCTCAGGCGCGCGCGAGGGCGTGTTGCAGCACGCTCGTGAAGAACGTCAACCCATCGACGCCCGACCGCATCGCCTTGTCGGTGTCGGGGCCGAAGCCCGGCTCGACGGCGTGCTCCGGATGCGGCATGAGCCCGACGACGTTGCCCGCGGGGTTGGTCAGCCCGGCGATGTCGTTGAGCGAGCCGTTCGGGTTGAGCCCCGTGTAGCGGAAGGCGACGAGCCCCTCGCCTTCGAGCCGCGCGAGTGTCTCGGCGTCGGCGATGAACCCGCCCTCGCCGTTCTTCAGCGGGACGGTGATCTCTTGGCCCTGCGTGTACCCGTTGGTCCACGCCGTCGACGCGTTCTCGACACGCAGACCCTGGTCGCGGCAGACGAAGTCGCCGTGGTCGTTGCGGATGAGGCCGCCGGGCAGCAGGTGCGCTTCGACGAGCACCTGGAAGCCGTTGCAGATGCCGAGCACCGGCATTCCGGAGTTCGCGGCGTCGATCACTTCGCGCATGATCGGCGAGCGGGCCGCGATCGCGCCGCAGCGCAGGTAGTCGCCGTACGAGAAGCCGCCGGGCAACACGATCGCGTCGACGCCCTTCAGGTCGTGATCCCCGTGCCACAGGGCGACCGGCTCGGCACCGGCGATCCGTGCGGCGCGCTGGGCGTCGCGATCGTCGAGCGAACCGGGGAAGGTGACGACGCCGATCTTCACGCGACTGTGCCTTCGAGAACGCTGATCTTGACGACGTCTTCGATGACGGAGTTGCTGAGCATCTCGTCGGCGAGCTTCTGCGCCTGCGCGAGCACGGCATCCGTCACCGCACCCTCGACGGTGAGCTCGAAGCGCTTGCCGATGCGCACGTCGCTGAACGGGTGACCGCCTTCTCGGCGCAGCGCTCCGGCGACGGCTTTGCCGGCCGGGTCGAGCAGTTCCGCCTTGGGCATGACCTCGACGACGATCGTGGGCAACGGCACTCCTTGCGGAAGGACGGATGGGATGCGGCCAGCTTACGCGGCGCCCTCGCCCATGATGTCGTCGGCCCGGTGCGCGGTCGCGGCGACGAGTGCGGCGTTCGGGTCGTCGGAGCGAGCGACCCACGTCTCGGCCTCGGCGGGCGACTTGCCGAACGCGATGTGTCGGGCGACGAGCCGTTCGCGCCGCATCGCGTCGTCGGGCGCGAGGAAGACCACCCGGTCGAGCAACGGTCGCACGCGCTCCCAGCCGTCGCGATCGTGCAGCAGGTAGTTGCCCTCGACGATGACGATGCGGATGTCGGCGCCGATCTCGATCGCGTCGGGAACGGGCTCCTCGATCTCGCGGTCGAATCCGGGGGCGGTGACCGCGCCGGGCCCGCGCAGTCGTTCGAGCGTCGCGAGGAAGGCGTCGACGTCGAAGGTGTCGGGCGCCCCCATCCGGTCGCGTCGGCCGAGTCGTGTGAGCTCCGCTTGGGGAAGGTGGAAGCCGTCCATCGGCAGCACCGCGGCGGCGGTGCCCTGGGCGGCGAGGCGGTTCTGCTCGGCCGCCGCGAAGGTGCTCTTGCCCGCACCCGGTGCCCCGGTGACCCCGAGCAGGTACCGGGTCATGACGTGAGGGTGGCGGCGATCCCGGCGGCGATCGACTTGTAGCCGCGGCGGTCGGGGTGAAAGCCGTCGGACGAGACCGATTGCCCGTCGAAGCCGGGGGCGAAGTCGACCTCGTGCTCGTCGGCGACGCGAGCGGCGATTCGGCTGAGGTCGGCGGCGTGGGCGCCGAGTGCTTGGCGGAGAGGGCGCGGCAGTACGGCGAAGTCGGCGAACACCGGCGGGGCGACGACGACGACCCGTCCCTTCGGGCTTGCCGCGGTCAGCCGGTCGATCAACATCCCGAGGTCGCGGGCGAAGGCGCGACCCGAGCGGAGCTTCAGGGCGTCGTTCCAGCCGACCATCAGCACGGCGACGTCGGCGGGGCCGCCAGCAGCCTCGTCGATGTGGTCGCGCAGCACATCCGCTGCGGTTGCGCCGTTGCGGCCGACGACTCGCCAGCGCGCCCCAAGCAGCTTGCCGAGGCGACCCGGTAGAGCGTCATCGAGTGACTCGGCGCCCGTGCCGACGGCGGTCGAATCGCCGACGACGACGAGACGCAACTTGCCTTTGCCGCCGACGCGCTCCCCGTCGGGGGCGGGCAAAGGCGGGGTCGTGCGCCGCAACCGCGCCGCTTGCGCGAGCACGATGGGGGCGAGCAACACGGCGAGAGCGCGGGTCACGGCACGGCCTCCCCGGTCGGTGCGGGAGTGGCGGAGTCGTCGGCGTCCTCAGTCGGGGCCCAGATCTGCCAGAGCGCGTCGGCGAGGCCGAGGCGGTTGGCGGCGTGCCCGTTGCACATCACCACGATGGTCGTCTCGCGGTCGGCGGGCACCGTGAAGGTCGAGATATACCCGCCGAAACGCCCGTTGTGGTTGAGGCTGCCGTCGGCCTCGATGTCCATCCCCGCCGCGTAGAACTCGCCCGTGCCCTCGTCGGCAGCGCCGACCGCGAAGTCATCCTGGATGATGTCGCCGGCGCGGTACTGGTCGCCCCAGCGGGCGAGCTCCGACGGCGTGGTGATGATGCCGATCGCGCCATACGCCGTCCACCCGGGCGGCTGGTAGCCGTCGTTGTCGTCGTAGGAGAGCGCGACATCGGGCGCGACGAGGCCGGGCGCCAGTTCCATGTCGAGGCCGAGCGGCGCGAAGATCCGCTCGGCGAGGAAGGCCGGCAACGGTTGTCCGCTCACCCGGGCGACGACCTCCGCCAGCAGCACATAGTTCGAGTTGGAGTAGCTGTAGCCCGATCCGGTCTCGAGTCGGGTCAGTTCCCGGATGGCGTCGAGGATGCGGGCCTGGTCGGCCGGATCGCTGAAGCCGATGCCATCCTCGTCGAGCTCCGACCAGTAGTCGGGCACCCGGCTGGTGTGGTGCATCAGCCGGTCGAGGGTGACGGTGCGGCCCCAGGCGGGAAGCCCGTCGACGTAGCTGCCCACCGGGTCGGCGAGCGAGAGTGCCCCGTCGCGCTGCAGCATCAGGATCGCTGTCGCCGTGAACTGCTTAGCGACGGATGCCATGTCGAACCGGGTCTCGGTGGTCAGCGGGGCGCCGGTCGACAGGTCGGCGATGCCGGTCGCCCCCGCCCAGACGACCTCACCGTGCAGCGCAACGGCGGCCGAGCATCCGGGTCGTTCGTTGTCCACGAGTTCGGTGACCGCGGCGTCGCTCTGCAGGATGCGCTTGTCGATCGTGGTGCTGTGGGTGCGCGGTCCGATGGTCAGTGTGGGCGGCGTCGCGGCGCAGCCGGCGAGGAGCGCAAGGGTCGACCCACACGCGACCGCGACCACCGATCGGGAGAGCAGGCGCCACGAGTGCACCGCACCACGCTACCTGCTCGTTCTAAGCGAGGCGCGCGCGAATGAGATTGCCCCACGGGTCGTCGAACTCGACGGTGTGACCGTCGTCGCGCGTGGGCACGCCATGGTGCGCCATGCGTTCGCCGAGCGCACCGAGGTCGTCGGGTCCGGGCAGCACGATGTCGACCCGACCGAGCCCGAGGGTGCGCTGTCGACGGCCGGCGCCGCGGGCGTTCCAGACGTTCATCGCCATGTGATGGTGGTAGCCGCCGGCACTCACGAACACCGCCGAGCCCGGGATCTCGATGGTGCGCTCGAAACCCAACCGGTCGACGTAGAACTCGCGGGCGGCGTCGACGTCGCCGACAGAGAGGTGGATGTGGCCGACGCGCGCATCCCCGAGCCCGGGAGCCGACATCCCCTCTTCGGTGAGGTTCTGCTGAAGGAACGCGTTCGGGTCGAGGTAGAGGGAGTTCATCTCGAGGGCGCCGTGGACCCAGCTCCACTCGGAGCGATCGCGGTCCCAGTAGAGCTCGACGCCGTTGCCTTCCGGGTCGTTGAAGTAGAACGCGTTGCTCACCAGATGGTCGCTCGAACCGGTGAACGCCCCGGGGTGCTGCCGGGCGACGGAGTACACGGCGGCGGCAAGTGCTGCCTTCGTGTCGAACAGGATCGCGGTGTGGTACAGCCCTGCCTCGTGCGGGGCGGCGTGCTTCAGTTCGGGGGAGTGTTCGAGCACCACGACCGTACGCGCGCCGCGACCGAGCGCGACGCGCGGCCCGGACGCTTCGAGCACCTCGAGGCCGATGGCATCCCGGTAGTACGCGGTCATCGTGTCGAGGTCGGCGACGTTGAGGGTCACGGCGCCCATGGCGGTGTCGGCGGCGAGAAGATCGGCTGACATGTCATCCCCAACGCATCAGGTCGCCCGAGTATGCCCGCTCAGAAGCGCTTCTCGAAGCAGATCGACAGTTCCGACTCGGCGTAGTAGCCGAAATTCGGGATGCGTGTGTAGCCCTCGCGCTCGTAGAACCGCACGGCGTCGGGCTGCTCGTCGCCGGTTTCGAGCACGAGTCGATCCCAGCCACGCGAACGGGCCTCGACCTCGAGGTGCCGCAGAATCGCGGTCGCCACGCCCGTACCCCGGCGGCCGGGCACGACGTACATCCGCTTGATTTCGCCGTGCCGTTCGTCGAGAGTGCGCAGGCCCCCGCAACCGACAGCGGCGGTGCCGTCGTAGGCGACGAAGAAGATCGTGATGTCGGCGGCCGACGGCTTCGGCCCGGGCTCGGAGTCGGGCGTTCCGTAGCGGATCGCGATCTCCGCTTGCTGGTCGGCGCGCAACCGCTCGCTGTCGGGGTGATCCCAGGGGACCTCAAGCAGTTCAATCAACGGAGGTGTTCGATCAACGCAGGGGCACGATCACGGTTCGGAGGTCACAAAGCGGTCGACGAGCTCCTGGTATCGAGCGGCGGTGCGGTCGACGATGTCGGCAGGCAGCTCGGGCGGCTCGCCGGTGCGGTCCCAGTTCGCGGCGAGCCAGTCGCGCACGATCTGCTTGTCGAAGCTCTCCACCCGGTTCATGCCGCCGGCGGCATACGTCTCGGCATCCCAGTACCGGCTGGAGTCGCTCGTGAGCACCTCGTCGGCGAGTACCGGATGATCGCTGCTCGGGTCGCTCCCGAACTCGAACTTGGTGTCGGCCAGCACGAGGCCGCGCTCTTCGGCGATCGCGGATGCCGTTGTGAAGATCCGCAGGCTGGTCTCGCGCAGCGCTTCGGCATCCGCGGCACCGACGATCTCGACCATCCGCTCGAACGTGATGTTCTCGTCGTGCTGGCCGAGCGGCGCCTTGAAGGCGGGGGTGAAGATCGGCTCGGGCAACTCGTCGCCCTCCTCGAGCCCGGCGGGCAGCGGGATGCCGCAGATGGTCTGCGAGAAGCGGTACTCGGCCCAGCCGGAGCCCGCCAGGTAGCCGCGCACGACGCATTCGATCGGGTACATCTCGAGGGTGTGCACGATCATCGTGCGACCGGCGAGCTCGGGCGGCAGGTGCGCGCCGAGCGACGGATGCGCCGCCGCCAGGTGGGTGGGTTCACCGAGGCGGCCGAACCACCACAGCGAGAGCTGCGTGAGGAGCGCGCCCTTGCCCGGGATGCCGGGAGAGAGGATGTGGTCGAACGCGCTCACCCGGTCGGAGGTGACGACGAGCAGCCGGCCGGGATGGGCGGGCGACTCGTAGAGTTCGCGCACCTTGCCCGAGTAGAGGTGGTGCCAGCCCAGAGCTTCCAGGCGCGAGTCGATGGTCATGAGACCCTCTCTGCAATGTCGTGACGGAAGTGACCGCCTTCGAGGTTGATGCCGGCGAGCGCGGTGTAGGCGGCATCCCGTGCGGCGGTGAAATGGGCGGCGCGCGCAACGACGCCGAGCACGCGTCCCCCTGTCGCGAGCAGCCGGTCGCCGTCGCGCGCCGTGGCGGCGTGGGCGATGGTGACACCCGGCGGGAGTGCGGAGTCGACTCCCGTGAGTTCCCGCCCGGTGATCGGAGCCTCGGGGTAGCCCTCGCTGGCGAGCACGACGACGACGGCGGCGTCGGACGAGAACTCGGGATCGGGCAGGTCGGCGAGCCCCCCGGTCGCGGCGGCGAGCAGCAGCCCCGACAGCGGCGTGACGAGCCGGGGCAGCACGACCTGGGTCTCGGGGTCACCGAAGCGCGCGTTGAACTCGATGACACGGATGCCGCGGTCGGTGATCACGAGCCCGCAGTAGAGCAGGCCGATGAACGGGGTGCCTTCCGCCTCGAGGGTGCGGATCGTGGGCAGCGCGATCGTGCGGCGCACTTCGTCGACGAACGCCGCTTCCGACCCGAATCGCTCGTCGAGCCACGGCAGCGGCGAGTAGGCGCCCATGCCTCCCGTGTTCGGCCCGGCATCCCCGTCGCCGACGCGCTTGTAGTCCTGCGCCGGGCTGAGCGGCAGCACGTCGTGGCCGTCGGCGAGGAAGAACAGCGACACCTCGGGCCCGCCGAGGTACTCCTCGACCAGCACCTCGCCCTGCTGCAGGTAATACGCGGCGTGAGCGAGGGCGGCATCCCGGTCGTCGGTGACGATGACGCCTTTGCCCGCCGCGAGCCCGTCGGCCTTCACCACGTGCGGGGCGCCCAAGTCGTCGAGCGCGGACGCGACCTCGTCGATCGTCGCGGCATGCACCGAACGCCCGGTCGGCACGCCGGCGACATCCATGACGCGTTTCGCGAAGGTCTTCGAGCCCTCGAGGGCCGCGGCAGCCTTGTTGGGACCGAACACCGGGATGCGGCGCTTGCGCACCGCGTCGGCGACCCCCGCAACCAGCGGGGCCTCGGGGCCGATCACGACGAGGTCGAACGCGTTGTCGGCGGCGTATCCGGCGACGAGTCGGCCGTCGGACGCGTCGAGGGCGACCGTCTCGACGTCGGCGGCGATGCCCGCGTTGCCGGGAGCGGCGACGATCGCGTGACCGGCGCCTTCCGCGAGCAGTGCGGTGACGATGGCGTGCTCGCGGGCGCCGGAACCGAGAACCAGGATGCGCACCCTCCGACCCTACAGAGGCAGGATGGAGGCATGCGCCGAGCCCTTGCTCTCCTTGTCGTCGCCGGGCTCCTGGCGATGGTGCCGGCGGGCGCGGCGTCTGCGGCGCTAGCGCAAGCCCCCGGCTGCGACATCGTGTCGGCCGAGCTGACCTGGGGATTCAAGGAGTCGTTCCGCGCCTACATCGACGGCTCGATCGCCAACGGCGAGTGGACGGTCGCCGACGGCGCGACCTACGACACCCCGGCGTTCGGCTGGTCCGACGGATCGGGTTCACTCGACCCCGCCGATCTCACGGGTGACCTCGCGTTCAGGGGGTCGGTGCGATTCACAGGCCACGGCGGCGTGCTCGATACGACGATCGCGAACCCGGTGATCCGATTCGAGAGCGCCGACCGAGCAACACTCCTGCTCGACGTGTCCGGGCCGACGATGGCGGGTGATCCATTCTCGGCGGTTGCGGTGTCCTTCGTGGAGATCGACCTCGCGGGTGTCGGAGTGTTGACCCGGCAGGGCGACACCGTGCTCATCGACGGCGCGCCAACGATTCTCACCGCGGCCGGATCGGATGCGTTCCCGAACTACGAGGCGGGAGCGGAATTCGACCCGGTGACCGTCGCATTCACCGTGGGCGACGATTGCGAGTTCGCGCTTGCCGACGGATTGATCGGCGACGCGACACCGTTCTTCACACTCGTCGGGATCATCGCGGCACTGCTCGTCGCGGGGGTGGTGGTCATCGTGGTCATCGTCATCCGGCGGCGCCGAGCGTGAGCATCCGCCGTCGCATCGCTGCCGAAGATGGTGTCCTCGCGGTGCGGGCCGTGCTCGCCGGAGCCGACGACCGGGCGACGGTCGCCACGGCATCCCGGTATCTGCTCGAACAGCTCGCCGACGAGGCCGAAGGGCACACCGTCGAGGTGCGTGTGCCGCCGTTCGGCGCCGTGCAGGCGATCCCCGGTCCACGGCACACCCGCGGCACCCCGCCGAACGTCGTCGAGATGGATGCCGCCACCTGGATCGCGCTCGCCACCGGCGGCGAACCGTGGGAGGCCGCGGTCGCCGACCTGCGAGTCACGGCATCCGGTCAGCGGGCGACCCTCGCGGAGCACCTTCCGCTGCGGTGGGCCCCCTGAAACGGGTGGACAATGGACGGGTGAGCGAATCCGAAGTCAGCATCCGCCGTGCCCCGCGCATCGGCGTCTTCCTGATCTTCGGCGCCATGCTCGGCGCCCTCGTCACCCTCATCCTGACGAGCCTCTTCGAGCCCGACCCCGCCGTCGGATTCCTCGCGACCTACGCCTACTTCTGCCTCTACGGCATCCCGGCAGGCATCCTTCTCGGTGGCTTTGTCGCGCTCGTCATCGACATCGTCTCGAACCGCCGGGCCCGCACGGTGACGGTCGCGCGCGACGAGATCAGCGACGGCGAGTAGCGCGCCGCGGCTCCCCCTTCAACCGGGTGTCCGGGCGAGTGCGGACAACTCGGGCCGCCGCGGCCGCCCGACGCCGCCGCTTTCGCCCGGATAGCGGCTCAAGCCGAGCTAGGACGCCTGGTTCGACTCGACCCAGGCGAGATACTCGGGGGTGACCGTGCCGGTGATGTAGTCGCCGGTGAAGCACGCCATCTCGAGGCCCTGGATGTCAGAGCCTTCGATGATCGCCGCCTGCATGTCTTCGACTTCCTGGTAGATCAGGTAGTCGGCGCCGAGGGCAGTCGCGATCTCGGGGATCTTCTTACCGGCAGCGACCAGCTCGGCTCGGCTCGGCATGTTGATGCCGTAGACGTGCGGGTAGCGCACCGGCGGGGCGGCGGAGGTGAACGTCACCGAGTTCGCGCCGGCCTGGCGGGCCATATCCACGATCTCAGTGCTGGTCGTGCCGCGCACGATCGAGTCGTCGACGATCAGCACGTTCTTGCCTTTGAATTCGCTCGACATCGCGTTGAGCTTCTGCTTGACGCTGCGTCGGCGCTGCTCCTGCCCGGGCATGATGAACGTTCGGCCGACGTAGCGGTTCTTGTAGAAACCTTCGCGGTACGGGATGTTGAGCTTCTGGGCGACCTGCATCGCCGCCGGACGGGACGAGTCGGGAATCGGCATGACGACGTCGATTGCACCCGACGGGGTGTATCGCGCGATCGTGTCGGCGAGCCGGTCACCGAGCCGCAGCCGGGCCTCGTACACCGAGATGCCGTTCATGATCGAGTCGGGTCGGGCGAGGTAGACGTATTCGAACGCGCACGGAAAGAGCACCGGGTTCTTCGCGCACTGGCGGCTGAACATCTCGCCGTCGCGGGTGATGAAGATCGCTTCGCCCGGCGCGACGTCGCGCACCAGCTCGTACCCGTCGGATTCGAGCACGAGCGACTCGCTCGCCACGATCCACTCGGCGCCGACGAGACCGCGCACCCGCTTGCCGAGCACCAGCGGGCGGATGCCGAACGGGTCGCGGAAGGCCAACATCCCGTGGCCGGCGACGAGGGCGATCGCGGCGTAGGAGCCCTCGACCCGCTCGTGTAGCCGCTCGATCGCGTCGAACACCTGGTCGGGGTCGAGCGTCGTGCCGCGCACCTGCTGCTGCAACTCATGGGCGAACACGTTGACGAGAATCTCGGTATCGGAGTCGGTGTTGAGGTGTCGCCGGTCGACGCTGAACAGCTCCTGCGACAGCTCGCGGGTGTTCGTGAGGTTGCCGTTGTGCACGAGCACGATGCCGTAGGGCGCGTTCACGTAGAACGGCTGCGACTCCTGCTCTTTGTCGGCATCCCCTCGCGTCGTGTAGCGCACGTGCCCGAGACCCATCGTGCCGAGAAGGCTGCGCATGTCGCGGGTGCGGTACGCCTCACGCACCTGCCCGCGGGCGCGATGCTGATGGATGATGCTGCCCTCGGCCGTCGCGATGCCCGTCGAATCCTGGCCCCGGTGCTGCAGCAGACCGAGGGCGTCGTAGACCTGCTGGTTGACCGGGTTCGAGGAGACGATGCCGACGATGCCGCACATGGTTTGCGGTGACTCCCGGAGGTTGCGCGAGGTACCGGGCAGGTACGTCTTAGTGTCCCACAGGTGAACGGCTGTCGGCGGAGTCCTGCATCCTGCTCCCGATACCCTGATTCCGTGGCCACCACTTCAACCGACCCGTATGCCGGAGCCGGCGTCGACACCGCAGCGGGAGACCTCGCGGTCGAGCTGATGAAGTCGGCGGTGAGCCGCACCCACACCTCCGATGTGCTCGGCGGCGTCGGCGGCTTCGCCGGACTGTACGACGTCTCGGCCCTGCGCTCGTTCCGCCGGCCGCTGCTCGCGACGAGTACCGATGGCGTGGGCACCAAGGTCGCGATCGCCCAAGCCCTCGACGTACACGACACGATCGGGCAGGACCTCGTCGGCATGGTCGTCGACGACATCGTCGTGGTCGGGGCGAAGCCGCTCTTCATGACCGACTACATCGCCTGCGGCAAGG
>CAZCEE010000016.1:0-18810 GCA_964497165.1 uncultured Schumannella sp.
CGGACGCCGTGCTGAGCGGCCGCATCCGCAACCGAGCCAACGGTCGTCGCGGAGCGCTCGATCGCGCGCGGGTCGGCACGGTGCGGCGCCCGGCCGAACGGCCCGTAGGGCACGCCGTTGAGCTGGTCGCCGCCCAGGTCGGCGGTGAATCGCACCATCCTGCGCAGCAGGTCCGCCCCGCGCGCTCGTTCCCCGGCGTCGGAAGAGCTGACGTCGGCACCCGGCGCCTGCCCCGCGATGGGTACCGGCACGAGCCCGCGGGTCGCGAACAGTTCCCCGAACGTTGCCGCGTCGATCGCATCGGGGTCGACGGGGGGCAGCACGACGCGCGTGTACCCCGCGTCCGCGAGCACGTCGAGGGCGCCCTCGAGCGCCGGTGAGCTGACATCCGGCACGAGCACGTTGAGGTGGCAGGCGACGTCGACCGCCGCCGTCGAGGAGCTCATCAGAATGCCGGCAGGTCGAGCCGCTGCTTGAACACCGAGTAGCCGTCGTCGACGTGCACGACGGTGCCGTTGATCGCATTCGCCTCGTCGGAGGCGAGGAACGCGACGACGTCGGCGATCTCCTCGGGAGCGGTCATGAGGTTGCGGAGCTGTTCCGAGGCGAAGGTCGCTCGCAGCTCGTCGCTGAACTGGTTGATGATGGCGGTGCCCACCCGGCCCGGCGTGATGGCGACCGCCCGGATGCCGTGCTCGGCGAGCTCATACGCCGCCGAGCGGGTGAACGAGATGACCGCTGCCTTCGCAGCGCTGTAGGTGAAGGCGAGTTCCGCCGCCTGTTCGCCGTAGATCGACGAGGTGCTGATGATCACGCCGGGGGTGCCCTGCTTCACAAACTGCCGGGCGGCGGCGAGGATGCCGAAATAGACGCCGTCCTGATCGACCCGGATCATCGGCTGGTAGTCCACGACAGGGTCGTGGTCGAGAAGTGGCTTGCCGCCGGCGATGCCCGCGTTGTTGAAGATGACGTCGAGCTTGCCGAACTCGGCGACGGTCGCCTGCACGGCCGCCTCGACGTCGGCGTAGACCGACACGTCGGCGCCGACTGCTGCGACGCTACCGGGCACCTCCGCGGAGACCTCGGCGGCCGCCGTCTTAGCGCGGTCGGCGTCGATGTCGGCGATCATCACCCGGGCGCCTTCGCGCACGAACTTCCTGACGGTCGCGAGTCCGATACCGCTGCTGCCGCCGGTGATGAGCGCGACTTTGCCTTCCAAACGCATGTGCGTGACTGCCTTCCGAGATCTTCTCTGATGTGGGGTGAGCAGGTCGGGGGCGGCTCGCGCCGCCCCCGACCTGGTGAAGTGGAGCTAGTCCAGCTGGTCGGACGGCGTGATGTCGGCCGCGTTGGCCTTCGTCACGAGCACCGTGCCGACGGCCTTGTACTTGGTCGACGGGAGCGAACCGTCGGCGCGGTACGCCTCGATCGCTTCGACGACCTCGGCGAGGATCGACGGCCAGGGCTGCTCGATCGTGGCGAGGAAGCTGCCCTCGGCTTCGATCGCGGCGAGCGATTCGCTCACCGCGTCGACGCCGGACACGAGGGCGTCGGAGCCGGCCTCGTCGACCGCCTTCGAGGCGCCGAGGGCCGCGTCATCCCAGCCGACCCAGATCGCGTCGAGCTTTCCCGGGTTCGCGGCGAGGTAGTCGGCGACCAGGGCGAGAGCCTCGGTACGACCGGTCGCCGGCGAGGTGATCTGTTGGATCTCGCCACCGGCGATCTCCGCGCCTGCTGCCCGGAACGCCTCTTCGGCGAGGCCCGCGCGCATGCGGATTCCCGGGTGCGGGTCGTGGCCGATGACCATGATGTTCTTACCCTCGAGTCCGCCGAGCGCCTCGTCGAAGGCAGCGACCGTGCTGTCGACGATGCCCTGCTGGTCGGTGGTGATGTTGAGCACGAACGCGTCGGTCGGCGCGGTCGCCGAGTCCATCGCGAAGATCGGGATGCCGGCATCCTCGGCGGCGGTGACGATCGAACCGATCGACGCCTCGTCGGTGTAGCCGTCGAAGATGATGTCGGCGCCTTGACCGATCGCGCTCTCGACGGCCGGGTTCATCTTCTGGAAGTCGAAGTCGCCCTGGATCATGGTGAGATCCCAGCCGAGCTCCTCGGCCTGTGCGGTGACGGCCTTGACCCACCAAGCCCCGACAGGGGTCTGGTTGCCGGACGTGAACGCGATGACCTTGAAGGTGTCGTCATCGCCACCTCCGCCGGTGGTGCAGCCGGTGAGTGCCAGTGCCGCGGTTGTGGCGATGGCCAGGACGGCCGTGACGGCCTTGTTCTTGGTACGCACTTATCTACTCCTTTGTCATAAATTGCGCTTGCTACTAGGGGATGGGCGATTAGACCTCGCCCGGTCGAGAACGGTGCTTCCGCTACCGCCCTCGAGTCCTGAGGGAAGACAGCGTCACGGCGGCGATGATGATGAGGCCCGTGACGACCTGCTGGACGTAGGCGTTGACGCCGAGGATGTTGAGCCCGTTGCTCATGACGCCGATGATCGCGACTCCGACCATCGTTCCGACGAGGTTGGCCCGTCCGGAGCGGATCACTGTCATGCCGAGGAACACCGCGGCGACGGAGAACATCATGTTGTCGCTGCCCTGGACGGCGCTGGCGCTGCCCAGGCGGGCGGCGAGCAGGATGCCACCGACCGCCGAGATGAGGCCGGCGATGCTGAATGCGAGCATCCGGGCGCGTCGCACGTTCACCCCCGACAGCCGCGACACCTCGACGTTGCCGCCGACGGCGTGCCAGCTGCGACCGATCGTGGTGAACTTCAGCACCACCCAGAGCAGTGCCGAGATCACGATCGCGATGTAGACCGGCAGCGGGATCTGGAGGAAGCGACCCTGCCCCAGCTCATTGAATCCCTCCGGCAGGCGGAAGAGCGTGGTGCCGGCCGTCACGAGATAGGCGAGGCCGACGACGGATGTCATCGTCGCGAGCGTGGCGACGAAGGCCGACAGGTTGACGTAGGCGATCAGCACGCCGTTGAAGACCCCGACGAGCAGCCCGACGAGCATCGCGATGAGCACCGCCGACCAGACCGGTGTGCCCGAGATCATGAGCGAGGCGGCGACCGCGCCGGCGAGGCTCGACGTCGCGCCGACCGAGAGGTCGAAGTCGCCCACGACCATGACGAGGGTCTGCGCCCCGGCGATGATCGCGAGGATCGAGACCTGGAACAGGATGTTCTTGACGTTCACGAACGTCAGAAAGACGTCGGGGCGCATCGCGAAGAAGAAGGCGATGAGCACGACGAGCGCGACGACGGTGCCGCCTTGGAGCAGTACCCTCGCGGCCGTCGAGACGTGGCTCGTTCGTGGGTTGTCGAGTGTCATGTCAGTCCGACTTTCCGTAGCAGTAGGAGAGGAGGAGTTCTTCATCGGCGCCTTCGGCCGGCACCTCGCCGGCGACCCGGCCCTCGTGCATGATGAGGATCCGGTCGCTCATGCCGATCAGTTCCGGCAGTTCCGAGCTGACGGCGACGACAGCAGTGCCGCCCGCGGCGAGCTGCCGGATGAGGCGGTAGATCTCGGCCTTGGTGCCGACGTCGATGCCTCGGGTGGGCTCGTCCATGAGCAGCACCTTCGGCTTGCGGGCGAGCATCTTGGCGAGCACGACCTTCTGCTGATTGCCACCCGACAGCTCGCCGACCGGTTGCGCCGGTCCGCGCGCCTTGATCTGGAGGTCGCGCATCCCTTGTTTGGCGATGTCGGCGATCCGGCCGTTCGAGACCCAGCCGAGCCGGCTCACCGAACCGATGTTGGCGATCGCGATGTTGTCCTGGATGGAGGCGCCGAGGTCGACTCCTTGGCTGCGTCGCTCCTCGGGCACGAGCGCGAGCCCCGCGTTGAGTGCGGAGCCGACTCCGGGCGAACTGCGCAGCGTCGTCTCGCCGACCGTGATCTCGCCTGCGGTGTGCTTCTGAGCGCCGGCGAGGATGCGCAGCAGCTCGCTGCGTCCCGATCCCGCGAGCCCGCCGATGCCGAGCACCTCTCCGGCCCGCACAGTGAACGAGACGTCGCGGACCCGGCGACCGTCGAGGTTCGCGACGCGAAGCGTGACCTGGTCGGTGGCCGTTCCGCGCTCGGGATAGAGCGAGCCCGCCGCGCGGCCCACCATCGTCGAGATGACCTCGTCGATGTGCGAGTCGGCGACGTCCTTCGTGACGATCGTCTGCCCGTTGCGCATGATCGTGAGCCGGTCGCAGAGTTCGAAGACCTCCTCGAGACGGTGCGAGACGTACACGATCGCGACGCCCTCGTCGCGCAGTGCGCGCAGCACGGCGAACAGTTCGGTGATCTCGGTGTCGGTGAGCGACGCCGTCGGCTCGTCGAGGATGAGCACGCGGGCATCCGTTGCGAGCGCACGCGCGAACGCGACCATGGTCTGCTGAACGGGGGAGAGATCGCCGGCGAGCATCCCGAGCGGGATGCGCTGGTGAAGCCGGTCGAGCTGCGCCTGGGCCCGGCGGCGCAGCTTCGCCCATTGCACGAAGCCTCCGCGGCTGGGGGTCTGCTCGCCGAGCAGGATGTTTTCGGCGACGCTCGCCGACGGGATGATCGACAGCTCCTGGTAGAGCGCGACGATGCCCGCCCGGTTGGCGACCCGCACGTTGGCGAACTCGATGGGCTCGCCGTCGCGCAGGATCGTGCCCGAGTCGGGGGCGTGAATGCCCGTGATGACCTTGACGAGCGTCGATTTGCCGGCGCCGTTCTCACCCAGGAGCGCGTGGATCTCGCCCGCGCGCACCTCGAGGTGAGCGTTGCTGAGCGCGTGCACGCCGTCGAAGCGCTTGACGATGTCGATCGCCTCGAGCGCCGGAGGGGTCGCGGGCTTCGCCGTCATCGGCGCGTCCCGTCGTCGATGTCGTTGCAGCGGATGACGACCTTGGGATGCCGTCCCGAGACGTGCGCCTCGAATGCGGCGACCGCATCGTCGAGATCGAATACGGCCTCGGTGAACTCCGCGAGTCGCAGGCGCGGCAGGATCTGCATCGCGCGGGGGAAGGCGTAGGGCGAGACGAACAGCCCGGTGAGCGTGAGTTCTCGCAGGTACAGGTAGTCGGAGAGGTTGAGCGGCATCTCGAAGTCGTGCGGGTACATCGCACCGTAGATCACGGTGCCGCCCCGCGCCGCGAGGTCGAGCAGACCGCGCACCGCACGCGGCGAACCCGAGGCGTCGATCACGACGTCGTAGCCGAGGCCGCCGGTGATCTGCGCGACCCGCGCCGCCTGGTCTTCGCCTACGGGATCGATCACGTGGTCGGCGCCGGCGCGGAGCGCCATCTCGCGGCGCTCCGCGATCGGCTCGATGAGCGTGAGAGAGGTGGCGCCGTACATCCGCATGACCTGCAGGGCGAGCTGCCCGATCGGACCGCCGCCGCAGATTAGCACCCGGTCGCCGGGTCGCACGTTCGTCTTGTCGGCGATCCGCACCGCGACCGAGACGGGTTCGAGCAGGCAGCCCTCGAGCAGGCTCACCGAGTCGGGCAGCACGTACACCTGGGACTCGTGCCAGGTGACCTTTTCCGCCATACCGGGGCGGTTGTAGTCCTGGATGTTGTCGCAGAACTGCTGGCGCCCGTCGAGGCACGCGCGGCACGAGCCGCAGAAGCGCAGGAAGTTGCCGGCGACGCGATCGCCGACCTTCACGCCGGTGCGCACCCGGTCTCCGATCGCCTCGACGACTCCCGACAGTTCGTGGCCGAGCCCGATGGGAACGTCGGTGCCGAAGAAGCCCTCCGCGAGATGAGGGTCGGAGCCGCAGATCGCCGAGTAGGCCACGCGGAGGCGCACGTCTTCCGGCCCGAGCGGTTGCTCCGGCAGATCGACGATGCCGATCCGGCCGCGCGTCGCCTCATCGGGGTCGCGCAGGCTGCCGATCTTGGTGACGGCTACTGTCCTCATGATCTCTCCGTCGAGTTCGAGGTGGGGTGGGTGGTCAGGACTTGGTGATGACGCGTCGCGTCGCCGCGATCGTCGCTTCCAGGCCGTAGCCGTGCTTGTCGCGCAGCTCTTCGTCTTCGCCGAAACCCGCGTAGACCTGCGGGATGCCGAGCCGTTCGAACGCCTTCAGCGCGACGCCGCGGTCGGCGAGCACGTCGGCGATGCGCGTCGCGAGGCCGCCGTAGGCGAGGTGGTCCTCGAGCACGACGAACCGCCCGTCGGTCTCGGCCGCGCACGCGACGATGAGCTCGGCGTCGATGGGCTTGAGTGTGAACATGTCCACGACCCGCACCGAGTGCCCCTCGTTCTCCAACTCGGCCGCGGCCCGCAACGCCTGCGAGACGACAGTGCCGTGCGTGAAAATCGTCGCGGCGGTGCCTTGGCGGGCGACGATGCCCTTGCCGATGCGCACCTCGTGCTGGCCGGGCTCGTAGAGCACCATGTCCTTCTTGCCGACCGCGAGGCGGATGTAGATCGGGCCGGGCATTGACATCGACTGCCGGATGACCTCGCCGACCATGAGCGGGTCGCCGATCGAGGTGACCGTCATGTTGGTGAGGGCGCTCATCAGCGCGAGGTCCTCGACCGCGTAGTGCGTCGATCCGCCGTTGCCGACCAGGCCGCCGTGCGTGCCGATGATCTTGACCGGCAGGTTGGGGTAGCAGACGTCGGTGCGGATCTGCTCGAGCGCACGCATGCTGAGGAACGGGAGCATCCCGGAGACAACCGGGATGTTGCCGTCGTAGGCCAGGCCCGCAGCCACGCCGACGCAGACCTGCTCGGCGAGGCCGACATCCACGAACCGGTCGGGGAACTTGTCACGGAACTCGATGACCGTTGCGCCGATGTCGGGAGTGAGCACCCAGAGGTTCTCGAGCTCGTCGCCGAGCTCGGCCAGGGTCGACCCGATGACCGACCGCGCGCCGAGGAACTCTCCGAAGGTGAAGGTGACGGGCATCAGACGAGCTCCTTCTTCTTGCGGCCGGACTCGAGGGCGGTCATGGCACGTTCGAGGTCGGCGGCGCCGAGGGATCCGGCGTGCCAGGCGAGGTTTCTTTCCATGAAGTCGACGCCCTTGCCCTTGACCGTCTCGGCGATGACGACCGTCGGCACGTCGCTCGACGGGTCGGGGAGGCTGTCGATCGCGCCGACCAGCTCGCCCATGTCGTGGCCGTCGATCTCGACGACGTTCCAGCCGAAGGCACGCCACTTGTCGGCGTACGGCTCGAAGGCGACCCGCTCCTCGGCCATGCTCGTCATCAGCTGACGGTTGCGGTCGATGAACGCGACGAGGTTGCCGAGTCTGTTGCTGCGGGCTGCCATCGCGCCCTCCCAGACCGAGCCCTCACCGGTTTCGCCGTCGCCCATCAGGGTGATGACGCGGTGCGACTCGCGGCGGTGGCGGGCGCCGAGCGCCATGCCGACCGCGAGCGGGAGGCCGTGGCCGAGGGATCCGGTCGAGCATTCGACGCCGGGCAGCTGCACCTTGCACGGGTGCATGCCGTAGGCGCTGTCGAGCAGCCCATAGGTGTCGACGATGCCGTCGTAGGAGAAGAAGCCGCGCATCGCCATCGCGATGTACATGCAGACGGCGGCGTGACCCTTGCTGAGCACGAAGCGGTCGCGAGCCGGGTTGCCGAGGTCGGCCGGGTCGACCTCGAGGCCGTAGTGGAAGAGGGAGGTGAGGATGTCGGCCGCCGACAGGTCGCCGCCGATGTGCACGGCGCCCTCGTAGGTGCCGCACAGGTGCAGCAGCTTCGTGCGGAGCTCGAACGCGAGATCCTCCAGCTCCGCCACGTCGGGACGCAGCCGCCCCGTGACCAGGGTCTCTCGGACCATCACATGCCTCCTCATCGATGACACGTGCCGTACGTGGCGCCTCAGCGCGCCGCCCGGCCGTTCTTGTTCGTTCCGCCACCGCCGATCGGGCGGCCACTTCGGGTGAAGGTACCACGAACTCATTTACAAGTAAACAACTCTGCACCTAAACTGCAGCTACGTCGGGACCCGACTTCGAACACTCGAACCGGATCGTGACGTCTGACACACTCGTTGACACCCCGGGTCAAGCCGGGCGAACGCCGAAAGGATGCCCATGACCTCCGCGCAGAGCCGGACCCGCGACTCCGGGGCGCCCGAGCAGATCGTGACCGTTCGTCTGCCGCAGGTGATCGACCCCGAGAACTTCACTCCGCGGCTGCTCCACCTCTTGTCGAACGCGCTCGTCTGGCGGGAGTCCGCGCAACTGCGGTCGCGCTTCGGCCTCGGCACGAACGAGTTCCGGGTCGTCTCGGCGATCGCCCTCCGGCCCGGTGTCGCGGCGACGGAGATCTCCGGCTTCCTGGCGCTCAACAAGGCCGTCGTGTCGAAGAGCGTCAACGTGCTGCTCCAACGCGACCTGCTGGTGATGTCCGATGGCCCGCGCGGATCGCGCCCGCTCTACCTGACCAAGGCGGGTGCCGAGATGCACGACGCGATGATGCCGGTGTCGACGCGCGGCGAGGAGATCATCCTCGAGGGGTTAGCGCCCGAGGTCGTCGCTGACTTCAATCGCACGCTGCGCGACATGCTCACCAAGCTGCGCGCCTACCCCGACGCGCACGTGGGCCCTCTCGACCTTGACGAGCACTAGCTCGGTCGGCATGGCGGCCGCTATGAGGCTGCGGCGGTGGGGTCGTCAACGATCGCCAATCCCAGATCCGCGTAGAGTCCGGCAAGATCAGCCGGCGCGGCATCGTCGAAGAGCCGACGGGCAGTTTCGCGCGGCGCGACCCGTCTGCACGACGCGCCGATCTTCTCCTAGGGCCGGGGAACACGGCGTTGCCTTGATCAGACGAGTACGCCCGCGGGACACCGGCATCCTCGATCTGGGCGAGCGCGTCACCGCTCAGCCCAGCGAGCGCCATGACCCCGTACGGCCGCATCTCGTCGACGAGTGCGAGCAGGAACTGCTCCGGGAGTAGCGCAGCGCTTTAACCGGCGTTCGGAGCCTGGAGGTCGCGCGTCTTCTCGAGCATGCGCCGAAGCAACGCGTTGAGCTGATCGACCTCCGCCGCGGTCAGGTCGGCGTAGATGATCTCCTGGCCGCGCATCGAGATCGGATACATCGCATCGTGCATCGTCGCGCCCGCAGGAGTGAGGTACATGGGGCGCGATCCGCGTGGCCCGTCGAGGAGCACCACGAGATCTCGAGCGACCAGGGTGTTCACGCTCTTCGAGACCGCCGCCTTGTTGACGCCGATGAACTCACACACGTCTGTCGCCGGCGATCCGGGTCGCACAGCCAGGGCCGCGATGACCCGCCAGTCGTTCGTGCCGAGCCCGAACCGACGACGTAGCTCGTGGGATTCCCGCCAGACGAGGGCGTTGGAGAGGAGTGCCAGCAGGCGCGGGGTGAACGCCTCGGTGTCGAGGGTCGTTTCCAGCGGTTCGGTGATGTAGTGACTCATCGCTCGTGACGATGAGCGAACGGCGGGGCTGTTCGCCATGAGGCTCCCTGTTGTGGATCACGGCGGACGATCCGTCCGCCGCACGAGTCGAGTGTGCCAGAAGCCTCGAGCTCACCTCGCGAGTGCGGCTGCGCATCAAGGATGCTTCCAAACTAGTTAACACAGAGTGTTGTTTACTTGCAAACCACATGCTACCGTCATCGCATCGGGCGCCCCACAGCCCGACGCAAGCCACGAGTCGATCACGACCCGATCTCAGTCATCAAAGAGGAGACGTGAGGCGGGCTCCGCGGTCGCGCTGAACGTGCGCCCGATCTATCGATCGTCGCGCCCGTCTGATCGGCGACCCGCCAGACGGCGCTCGCCCCTGCCCTCAATGGAGAGACATGACAACTCCCGCACTCGACGCACGCGACATCGTCAAGCGGTTCGATGGCGTGCGAGCGCTCAACGGGGCGAGCCTCTCGGTGCAGCCCGGTGAGATCCACGCCCTCCTCGGCGAGAATGGCGCCGGCAAGTCGACGTTGATCAAGGTCATCACGGGGGTGTATCCGCCCGAGTCGGGGGAGATCGTTCGCGACGGCGAGATTGTCGAGTTCGCCAACATCCGCGCCGCGCACCGCATCGGCATCGTCGCCCTCTACCAGGAACTCTCGATCATTCCGACGATCAGCGTCGCGGAGAACATCCTGCTCGGCGACCAGACGCCCAGCCGCGGCGGGATGGTCCGCTGGGGAGCACTGCGCAAACGCGCGAAGCTGCAACTCGACAGGCTGAACCAGCAGATCCCGCTGGGCCGACTCGCGGGCAGCCTCTCTCCGGTACAGCAGACGATGGTCGCGGTGGCTCGGGCACTCGCGACGGATGCCCGGGTGCTGATCCTCGACGAGCCGACCGCGTCGCTCTCCGATCTGGAGATCGCCGACCTCTTCGCCGTCCTGCGTTCGTTGCGCGACGAGGGAGTCGCCATCATCTACGTCTCACATCGGCTGGAAGAGGTCGTCGAGCTGTGCGATCGCCTCACCATCATGCGCAACGGCGAGACGATCGTGACGAAAGCGGTCGCCGAGACGACGGTCGACGAGGTCATCTCGCTCATGGTCGGCCGCTCGCAGGGGGAGTTGTATCCCGCCCGGCCGGCATCGACGGGGGGCGTCGTGCTCCAGGTCGACGACCTCTGCGGGCGGCTCGTGCACAACGTGTCCTTCCGCGCATCCGCCGGAGAGGTCATCGGAATCGGGGGGCTCGCCGGGTCGGGGCGCAGCGAGCTGCTGCGCCTCCTCTCGGGGGCGCAGAAGCGTTCGTCGGGTCGCATCTCGATCGACGGTGCCGAGCTTCCGCACGGGCAGGGAGTCGGCCGGGCGCTCGCGGCCGGAATCGCGCTCATCCCGGAAGAGCGACGCAGCCAGGGGGTCATCCTCTCCGCTCCGATTCAGGACAACATCGCCATCGCCAACCTCGGCGCGGTGAGTTCGGGCGGCTGGGTGTCGGGCCGGAAGGTCTCCGAACTCGCCCGACGAGCACTCGGCGAACTCCAGATCAAGGCCCGCGGCCCGCGACAGCCGGTCGGCCAGCTCTCAGGCGGCAACCAGCAGAAAGTCGTCCTCGCCAAGATGCTGGCGCGCAGGCCGAGGGTGCTGCTCATGGATGAGCCCACGCGGGGCATCGACATCGGGACCAAGGCCGAGATCTATCGCTTGATCCGGGAGCTCGTGGCACACGGGACGACGGTCATCGCCGTGAGCTCGGACCTCCCGGAACTCATCGGGATCTCGGATCGCATTCTCGTGCTCCACGAGGGCCGGGTCGCAGGCGAGCTGGACGCGGCGCAGGCGGACGACGAAGTGCTGCTTGCCCACTACTACGGAAGGGTCGCTTGACATGCCCAGGACGGACGTTCTCTCCCGCATCCTCGCGTCGGGCGACGGCACACCGCTTTCTCGGCGGGTGCTGCAGAGCGGCACGATCATCGCCCTCGCCGTGCTCATCATGATCTTCGCGTTCATCAGGCCCGACGTGTTCCTCAGCCTGGGGAACGTGCGGAACATCCTGGAGCAGGTGGCGATCCTCACGATCATCGCCTCCGCGCAGACGGTGGTGATGGTCGTCGGCGACTTCGACCTCTCGGTGGGAACGACAGCCACGCTCGCCGGTTCGACCACGGCGGCGCTGTTGCTCGCGGGAACTCCCGTGCCCCTCGCGATCGTCATCGGGCTGGCCGTCGGAACGGCGGTGGGCATCGTCAACGGGCTGCTCGTCGCCTATCTCGGGCTGTCCGCCTTCGTCGCGACCCTCGCGACGATGACGACGGTCGGCGGCCTCTCGTTCATCGTGACCAACGGCGTGACGTTGTACGGGCTGCCCGAGGCGTTCTTCTGGCTCGGGCAGAGCCGCCCCTTCGGGATTCCGATGCCCATCTTCTTCGCCGTCGCCGTCGCGGTGGTCGTCTGGATCGTGTTGCGATTCTCGACGCTCGGACGACGGTGGTACGCCGTGGGCGGTAACGCCGAGGTGGCCCGACTCTCGGGCATCAACGTCCGGCTGACGCGCTTCCTGGCATTCACCGTCGCCGGCTTCGCGTCGGCGATCGGCGGCATCATCCTCGTCAGCCGCCTCGGCAGTGCGAGCTCGGCAGGAGCGAACAGCTACATGCTGCTCGCGATCGCCGCCGTCTTCCTTGGAATGACGATCATCAAGTCCGGTCAGTCGAACCTGGGCGGAACGCTTGTCGGCGTCGGGATCATCGGCGTCATGAACAACGGACTCAACATCGTCGGCGCAAGCACCTACGTGCAGCAGGTGCTCACCGGCCTCATCATCATCGCGGCCGTGACGTTGTCGGCCCTGAAAGCACGCGACGCGTAGCCGCCACCGGGCGCTCCCGTCGCATTCGATCTGGCACGGCCCGACTGTGTCCAGGGCAGAGAAAACGCAATCACACAAAGGAGTAATGATGCGCAAACGATTCCTCACCCTCGCTGCGATCGCCGCTACCTCGGCGCTCGTGCTCGGCGGATGCACGGCGGATGGAGGGGCCGGCGAAGGTGACGACGACGCGTTCCACATCGCTGTGTTCACCCCGGGTTACGGTGCACCGGTCGGGAAGTTCGCGATGGATCTCTTCATCGACGCCGGACGCGACCTCGGCTGGGAGGTCGACCTCTACACGAGCGACTTCGACTACGACAAGCTCAACAACGACGTCTCCGCAGCCATCCGGCAGGGAGTCGACGCGGTCATGGGAGGGTGGCCGGACCCGAGGCAGATCGGGCCGATCATCACCGCCGCCGAGGAGGCCGGCATCCCGATCTTCGCGTTCGATAGCGGCGTCGAGTCCACTCCGGCCCTCGCGATCGACGTGACGACGAGCCAGCAGCAGGTCACCGACCTCACGCTCGGCGCGCTCGACGAGGCGATGGGCGGGCTCGAGGGCAAGGAAGTCATGATCATCGGCTTCGACCCGCACCTCGGCATCGGTTATCGCGGCCGGTTGGCCGAGGCCCAACTGATCGAGGCCGGCGCGGTAATCGCCGGCGGCGACGTGCGCCAGATCGCCAACCCGGCGACGGCGCAGGAGGAAGCGCTCAAGATCGTCACCGACTACCTCCAGGCGAACCCGGACGGCCTCGACGGCGTCTGGACCGCATGGGACCAGGTAGGGCTCGGCGCGACTCTCGCGATCAACGAAGCGGGTCGCGACGACATCTTCGTCACCGGCGTCGACGGAGTGAGCGGGGCGCTCGATGCCATCAAGGCGGATGGCCCGTTCTACGCGACGATCAGCCAGGACTGGCAGGCCATCGTCCAGCTGGTGATCGACGCGGTCACAGTGTACGCCGACTCCGGTGATCTGCCGGAGGTCAACTTCGTCGAGACCGACGTGACTCTCGTCACCCGCGACAACGTGGACAGCATCGAACCGACCGACTGACAACACGGGCGTGGATGGGTGGGTTGCGACCCGCCCATCCACGCCGTACAGCTGAATCGAAGCAAGAAAGGAAACCGACAATGAGCCTTCAAGTGAAGAGCGACAACCTCTTGATGGATGTCGAGACATTCGCGGGCAAGATCTACATCGACGGCGAATGGGTCGCCGGAGGTGGGGGTTCGATCCCGTCGATCGAGCCGGCGACCGGCGAGACGCTGACCACCGTCGGCCTCGCCGACGCCGCCGACGTGGCGCGAGCGGCAGAAGGTGCGGCGCGCGCCCAGGAACTCTGGGCGGCCACTCCGCACCCCGTTCGTGCGGCGGTCCTGCGCCGAGCCGGCCAGCTGTGGGAGCAGTACGCCGACGAGATCTCGGGCTGGAACATCAGAGAGGTCGGAGCGATTCCGCCGCTCGCGGGGTTCGCGCTGCACGTCACGGCGGCCGAGTGCTACGAAGCGTCCGGGCTGCCGTCGGCGCCCCTCGGCTCGATCCTCTCCAGCGAGGAGCCGCGCCTGTCGCTCGCCCAGCAGGTACCGGTCGGTGTCGTCGCCGTCATCTCTCCGTTCAACGTCCCGCTCATTCTGGGCATCCGCGCCGTTGCGCCGGCTCTCGCGCTCGGCAACGCCGTACTGCTCAAGCCCGATCCGCGCACCGTCGTCACGGGCGGGGTCTCGATGGTGCGGATATTCGAGGAGGCCGGGCTTCCGCCAGGTCTGCTCCAGCTCGTTCCGGGTGGCGCCGACGTGGGCGAGGCGCTCGTCGCCGACCCGCGAGTCCGCGTGATCGCGTTCACGGGATCCACCCGTGCGGGGAAGATCGTCGGCGAGCTCGCCGGCAAGCATCTGAAGCGTGCGCACCTGGAACTCGGGGGCAACTCAGCGTTCGTCGTGCGCCAGGATGCCGACGTCGACAAGGCTGTCAACCTCGCGACGTGGGGCTCGTTCCTCCATCAGGGTCAGATCTGCATGACCGTGGGCCGCCACATCGTGCACGAGTCGGTCTTCGACGAGTACGTGGAGAAGCTCGCGGCCAAGGCCGAGTCGATGCATGTCGGCGATCCCGCGGCGGGCCAGGTTCATCTCGGCCCGCTCATCGACGACGTGCAGCGCGACCGGGTGCATGCCCTCGTGCTCGACGCGGTCGCGCAGGGAGCAGAGTTGCGCGCGGGTGGGAGCTACGAGGGCCGCTTCTACCGGCCGACGGTGCTCGCCAACACGCCGCGCGAGGCCGCCGCGTATTGCGACGAGGTGTTCGGTCCGGTGGCGTCCGTGGTGTCCTACTCGACCGACGACGAAGCCGTCGAGCTCGCTTCCGCGGGTGACTACGGATTGTCGCTCGGCATCCTCACCGCCGATGTCATGGCGGGTCTCGAACTCGCCCGACGCATTCCGACGGGCATCGTGCACATCAACGATCAAACGGTCAACGACGAGGCCAACACTCCGTTCGGAGGGGTGGGTTCGTCGGGCACCGGGTCGCGGCACGGCGGGGCCCAGGCGAACGTGGATGCGTTCACCGAGACCCGCTGGATCACGATCCGCCGGGAGCCGGGCGCGTACCCGCTCTAGCCGTCGAGCAGTGCCCGAGGGACCGTCCGCACCAGCGGGCGGTCCCTCATTGCTTTCGCGCGGGAAGGTACTGGTGCGGCCACAGGCCGGCCGGGTCGACGCCGAGTTCGTGGGCCGCCCGGAGGGCGAGGTGAGGATTGCGGAGCCATTCCCGGGCCGCGAACACGGCATCAGCCGCACCGGACTCCAGAATCTCCTCGGCCTGCGGGCCGTCGGTGATCAGTCCGACGGCGGCGACGGGCGATCCCGTGCGGCGGCGCACCTCGGCGGCGAGGGGCACCTGATACCCGCGCGTGACTGGAATGTCTTGATGAGCCACCAGGCCACCGCTCGAGACATCGAAGAGATCGGCGCCCGCTTCGGCCGCCCAGGTGGCTACGGTCGCCGTTTCGTCGATGTCCCAGCCGCCCTCGGCCCAGTCGGTTCCCGAGAATCGCACGAACACCGGCGTCGACGCGCTCACGGCACCCCGCACCGCGCGTACAACGCGGAGAAGAAGCCGGGCCCGGTTCTCCAGGGGCCCTCCGTACTCGTCGTCGCGGAGGTTGCTCAGCGGTGAGAGGAACTGATGCAGCAGGTAGCCGTGGGCGGCATGGATCTCGACGACGTCGAAGCCGGCATCGACCGCGCGGCGTGCGCTGGCGGCGAAGGCCGCGACGATGCCGTCGATTCCGGCACCCTCGAGAGCTGCGGGCTCGTTGTAGCCGTGGTACGCGACCGACGAGGGGCCGTACGTCACCCAGCCGTCCTCGTCGAGGGGGACGCTACCGTGTCCGCGACCGGCGGAGGGCCACCACAGCGACCCCTTGCGACCCGAGTAGTTCAGCTGAACTCCCGCCACTGCGCCGCGGGCGTGGATCGCGTCGACGATCGGCGTCCAGGCGTCCCGCTGCTGGTCGGTCCAGAGTCCGGCATCGCGAGGGGCGATCCTGCCCTCGGGAAGGATCGCGGTGGCCTCCGTGAATACCAGTCCCGCCCCGCCCGTCGCGAAACCCGCGAGGTGCACGTGATGCCAGTCGTTGGGGACCCCGTCGGTGGCGCTGTTGATGCCCATCGGCGAGACCCAGAGGCGGTTGCGGACCTCGACCCCACGCAACGTCATGGGTGTGAAGAGCAGGCTCACGAGGACTCCGGCGTTCCGTGAATGTCATCGACGCCCGTCACGAACTGGGCGGCCGCGTGCGCCGCGGTCCGGTCAGGCTAGCACTTTGGTTTGCATATCAACAAGTTGTTAAGCGATCAACTTCTGCTCTGCCGATGGTGCGGGTTACGCCGGTTCCGCAGGAAAGTGCCGCGCTCTTGTTCAACACGCGCCATGCCCTAAATGGCAACCGTGCACGAAGGCTTCCGCCAAGTGTTGGGGTTAGAGAGGATGTCGAGCCCGGCGGCGAAGAGCAGCTTTCCGTACACCTGGTCCTCCATTCGGTAGATCGTTGACGCTACGCCGACACCGCCGGCCCGCCGAGGGCTTGACGCACGCCGCGAGGTTTGCATCGTCGGCGGCCCGGGCGACGATGGAGGGGTGGACGAGCTCGAGTCGCCGTGCCGGGTCTGCGGGTCGCGCAGCGGCGTGCGCACGCCGACGGGATGGGTCTGCGCGGTGTGCGGGTGGCGGGTCGGCGAGTACATCGACCCCGGGTTGCCGCTGCCGCGCATCGACGTCGTCTACTACCTGCGGTTTGGCGAGCGGGTAAAGATCGGCACGACGTTCAACCCGCGTCAGCGGTTCGCGGCCCTGCTGCACGAAGAGGTGCTGGCGTTCGAGTTGGGCGACCGCACGCTCGAACAGCGCCGGCACGCCGAGTTCGCCGACGACCGGCTCGGAACCTCCGAGTGGTTTGCGCTCACGCCGAGGCTCGCCGCGCACATCGCGGCGCTCGCCGCGGGCGCCGACCCGTGGCACGCGCATGCCCGCTGGTTGGCCGAGGCGCTCGCCCGGGGTGGCTAGGCGCCGTTCTCGCGCTCGGCGCGCTTCGCGGCGATCTCGGCTTCGAGTCGACGCAGGCGCGCCTCCTTCTCGGCGCGACGCAGCTCGGCTTCGAGTTCCGCGTCGTCGAACGCGGGTTCGACGTAGCGCAGACGCTCGGCGACCGGCTCGTGGCGGCGCGGGTCACCAAACGGGATCGCCTCCGTGCGCTCGCCCCAATCGTGGCCGACCGCGAACCAGACGATGCTTCCGATCACCGGCAGGAAGATGACCAGGATGACCCAGGTGACCTTCGGCAGGTGCCGCACGAGCAGGCTGTCGCGCGTGACGATGTCGATCAGCGCCGCGAGGACGAGCACAAAGGTGAGGATTCCGAGCATCGGGTACACGGCGGCAGCCTATTGTCGGCGGCGCGGTGACCACCACCCCCCACAACCGGGGCAGGGGAGCTCAGTTGAGCGGCGGGGTGTCTTCCGGGATGACGCCGGTGCCGTAGAGGTCGGTGCCGAGGTCGCGCAGTGCCCGCAGCGCGACGCGCTGGGTGAACGGCCCGTACGAGATGCGGGCCACTCCGAGTGCTTCGTACTCGGCAGCCGGCAGCGCGCCGGGTGCGCCGATCACTGAGACCTTGCCCCGTCCGATGCCGGCGACGAGCTGCTCGACGATCTCGCGCGGCTGCCCACCGGGCACGAACACCAGGGCGGCGCCATTGTCGAGAAACGCCTTACCCCGAGCGATGGCTTCCGCGATCTTCTGCTCCGGCGAGAGGTCTTTGCCGCGCGGGGTGAGCGCGTCGGTGCGGGCGTTGAGCTGGAAGGCGACGCCCTCCTTCTCGGCGGCGGCGGTGATGGCCGCGACCCGGGCGACGGACTCATCGAACGGGCGCATCCGGTCTTCGACGTTAGCCCCGACGATGCCGAACCCGATCGCGCGGCGGATCGTCTCGGCCGGGTCTTCGTACCCGTCGTCGAGGTCGGCCGACACCGGCAGGTCGACGGCTTCGGCGATGAGGCGCGCCCCGTCGAGTGCGATGTCGAGGGGCATCTGCCCGTCGGCGTACCCGCGGCTCGCGGCGATCGAGTGTCCGGCCGTCGCGAGCGCCGTCGTGCCCGGCAGGTCGGCGATCACCTTCGCGCTGGCCGCATCCCACACGTTGACGACGCGCAGGATCTCGGGTGCTTCGTGCAGCGACTTGAGCGCCAGGGCCTTCTCGTTCGTACTCATCCCCCGAGGCTAGCTCGGCTGCCTTAGCCGATCGTCAGGTACGCAGCACCGAGCCGCCCGCGCGCTTGCGCGACACCGCGTCGACCGTGGCCGCGAGAATGAGCACGCCACCGGTGACGGCGTAGTTGACGCCGGCCGGCAGGTTGAGCAGGCCGAGACCGTTGGTGATGACGGCGATCACGAGCGCACCGACGGCGGCGTGGATGAGGCGGCCGCGTCCGCCGAACAGGCTCACCCCGCCGACCACCGCCGCCGCGACACCGGAGAGCACCAGGTCACGACCGGCAGTGGCATCCACCGATCCCACCTTCGAGATCGAGAACAGCCCCGCAACGACGGCGAGGCTCGAGCAGACCATGAACGCGGTCCAGCGGATGAACACGATCTTGACGCCGGCGCGACGTGCGGCCTCCGCGTTGCCGCCGATCGCGTAGATGTAGCGGCCGTACTTGGTGCGGTCGAGCACGAAGGTGCCGACCCACAGGATCGCGAGCACGAACGGCACGACGATCGGCACGCCCTCGACGACGTTTCCGCCGATGATCTCGCCGTCGAGCACGGTGCCGCGCTGGCCGCGGTTCCCGTTGAGCAGGGCCACGGCGAGGCCACCCAGCACGACGATCGCGGCGAGCTTCGCGAACACTAGGGCGATCGTGCGGTTCGGGACGCCCGCGCGGGCCCGGCGGGCACGATCCCAGAATGCCGTCGCCGCCGAGACGACGAGCACGACGGCGAGCAGCACCCAGCCGGCCCA
>CAZCEE010000017.1:0-18482 GCA_964497165.1 uncultured Schumannella sp.
GTCGCTCCCGACCGCGGCGCGGTCTGGGTCGTCGACGGCTCTCAGCAGCTCACCTTCGATCAGCAGACGGAGCCGGTCGCCGAACTCGGCCCCGAGTCACTGTCGGTCGTCACGAGTGACGGCACAGTGCTCGCCTACTCGACGGATGCCGGTGCGTTCGTCCGCATCGATCCGCTCGGTGGCGAGCCCGCACGGCTCGGCTCGGCAGACGTCGGTGGCGACTACGAGTTGACGGCCGTGGGGGAGCGCGGGGTGTTGCTCGACCGCGACACCAACACCCTCGTGTTCGACGACGGTCGCCGGGTCGAAGGTTTCGCCGAAACGGTGCTTCGTGTTCAGCAACCCGGTGCGGCCCGCGACCATGTCATCGTGGCGACGAACTCCGACCTGGTGCGGGTCGGTTTCGACGGCTCGATCACGGTCATCGCGTCTCCCGGTGAGAACGGCCCTGCGACCTCGGAGTACGTCGTCGCGGCCCCCGTCGTCGTCGGAACGTGCACCTACTCGGCGTGGGCCAGCTCACGGCAGTACTTCGGGGTGTGCGACGGCGGTGAGCCGGTGCAGCGCGACCTCGAAGGCGTCGATGCGGATGCGCGCCTCGAGTTCCGGGTCAACCGCGATGTTGTGGCGCTCAACGACGTGCAGACCGGCCAGGCCTGGCTCGTCGTCGACGAGTTCATCGATGTGACCGAAAACTGGGACGAGGTGTTGCCGCCTCCCGTCGAGGAGAGCGACGTCGTCGATGACACGATTACTCAGCAGTCTCTCGCCGAGACTCTCGCCGACCGCACCGAAGAGAACCACGCCCCGGTCGCCCTGCCCGACTCTCTTGGCGCCCGCCCGGGTCGTACGACGATCCTCGCGGTACTCGACAACGACAGCGACGTCGACGGTGACGTGCTCACGATCACCGGCATGAGCGACATCGGCGCCGCGGGAACCCTCACGGTGATCGACGATGGTCGCGCCCTGCAACTCGAACCCGGAGCGGGCGCGTCCGGCACGATCTCGTTCCGCTACACCGTGAGCGACGGGCGCACCGGCGGTACCGCCGAGACTCAGGCGGATGTCGCGGTGCGCTCACTCACCGAGAACTCGCCTCCCACCTCGGTGCGTGATGTGTCGGTCAAGGTCGAGGCCGGGCAGACGATGAGCTACAACATTCTGCGTGATTGGCTCGACCCCGATGGTGACGATCTGCTCGTCACCGGCGCGGTATCCCTGACGGGCGATACTGTGCGTTTCCGTCCGAACGGGGAGATCACCTTCAGCCACGTCTCGTCGGAGCTCGGCGAGAAGGTCGTCCAAGTGACGGTCTCGGACGGGCAAGTGGAGTCGAGCGGTCAGGTCGCCTTCTCGGTGGTCGCGCCGGGCACGCTTGCGCCGGTCGGCACGCCTGACTTCGCCTCAGCGTTTGTCGGCAGGACAGTCGAGCTCGAGCCACTCTCGAACGACCTCTCGCCCTCGGGCCGCGACCTCGAGCTGGCGGAACTCGTTCCGCTCGGCAACGATCTCGTGCCCGACGTCGACCGGCTGACCGGCATCGTGCGCCTGACCGGCTTCGAGGCGGGGACCTACTACTTCCAGTACACCGTGGATGCGGGCGGGGTGCAGGCGCCCGGAATCATCAGGTTCGACGTCCGGGTCGACCCCGACGATCCCGTGCCGCCGATCGCGGTGAAAGACACCGGATACCTGCGCCCGCAGGAGTCGGTCACCGTGCCGGTTCTCGTCAACGACCTGTCACTGTCGGGCGAGGTTCTCGCAGTGCAGGGCTTCGAGCTGCCGGTCGGCTCGCCGCTCTCGGTCGAAATCCTCGGCGGCACGGTGCTGCGCGTGACAGCGAGCGAAGCGCTCACCGATCAGCAGTCCTTCACCTACACGATCTCCGACGGGCGCGAAACCGCGACCGCAGGCGTCACGATCGTTCCGGTTCCGGCGCTGACCAAGCATCAGGCGCCGATCACCAAGGATGACGCCGTCACGGTGCGCGCAGGCGACATCGCTGCGGTCGATGTGCTCGACAACGACTTCCATCCCGACGGAAGTCGCATGATTCTCGACTCCGAACTGGTTCAGGTCGACCTTGGCGATGGTGTCGCATTCGTCAACGACGGCGAGGTGCGTCTGCAGACCGCCCCGGGCGATGAGGGGCAGTACTCGATCACCTACCGCATCACTGACGACTTCAACGAGGCGGCTACTGGTCGGATCGTCGTGACCGTCGTCGCCCCCGACGACGAGAACAACCTTCCCCCGATCGCGCCGGCGATCGAAGCCCGCGTCTTCCAGGGGGCGTCGCTGACGATCGACGTGCCGCTCGACGGGATCGACCCCGACGGCGACTCCGTCGAGTTCGTCGGCGCGAGCGGAGCGGGTAAGGGCAGCATCGACGCGATCGGCTCGACCTCGTTCACCTACACGGCCCTTTCCACCAGCCAGGGCACCGACACCTTCTTCTACCGGGTTCGGGATGCGCTCGGTGCTTCCGCGGTCGGCGAGGTGCGCATCGGCGTCATCCCACGTGGAGCGACGACCTACCCGCCGAGCGCCGTTCTCGACGAGATCGCGGTGCGCCCCGGGCGCACGACGGAGCTGCTTCCGCTCGAGAACGACTCCGACCCCAACGGGTACGAGATCAGTCTGCTGCCGGACCTGACCGAGGTCGACCCTACGCTCATCGCAAACGTCGAGGGCGCGGTCATCAACCTGGTCGCGCCTGAGGAGCCCGACAACTATCTCCTCAAGTACACCGTCACAAACGGCCGGCTTGAGAGCTCTGCTTATGTCCGGGTCATCGTCGACCCTGAAGCGCCGCTGCTCCCGCCCGTCGCGATTGACCACGTGATTGAGAGCGACGACGTCGCAGGGCAACGCTCCACCGTGGTGAATGTGCTCGACGGAGCGGCCAACCCGGGCGGTCGCACCGACGAGTTGGTCGTGAGGCTGGGCGGACCTGGATCCGGCGACGCCAGCATCGGAGCGGACGGCACCGTTACCGTTCCGATCGGCGACACCCGTCGGGCGTTCGCCTACAGCCTCACCAACGAGGTCGACGACCTGACGACGTGGGCGTTCGTTGTCGTTCCGCGCTACGCCGCCGAACAGGCTCCCCGCCTCAAGCCTGAGTACGAGACGTCTCCGCCCGTGCTCGACATGAACAGTCAGGCCACCTGGGACTTGAGCCAGATCCTCGACGTGCCCAGCAGCCGGCCGGTGATCGTCATCGACGAAGACACTGCGGTCGCTCTGCGCAGCAATGGCGATCCGATCGTCGTCGATGAGGACACCATCGCCTACACGCCCGAACAGGACTACCGCGGCACGAGCGCTGTCACCTTCACCGTGACCGACGGCGAATCTGCGGATGACCCTGACGGAAATGTCGCCGTCATCACGCTGCCGCTGGTCGTCGGCGACCCGAACGCCTTCGACGTTGCCCCGACGTTTGCGAACACGACAGTTCAGATTGAGCCGGGCGAGTCGCTGACTCTCGACCTGCGCAGCCTGAGCGATCACCCCAACCCTGACGTCGTCGCGGCGCTCTCGTACTCGGCGGACACCCTGATCGACCCGGGATCGGTCATCGACGCGAGCCTCGGGGGCGCCCAGCTGACGGTGTCCGCCCCGATTCAAGACTCGACAGGAGAGTCGACCCAGGTCACCTTCTTCGTCGACTATGAGAACCACCACATTCCGGCGACCGTTGATGTCGTCGTCGTCGCCTCGAAGCGTCCGCTGCCACAAGCGGTTGACGACGTCGAACCCGAGGGTCGCTCTAACAGCTCCTACGCCGTCAACGTGCTCGCCAACGACTTCAACCCGTTCGCTGCCGAAGGCCAAGCGCTCACCATCGTCTCTGCCGAGTTCGAAGGCGACTCGCTCGGCGCGCAGCGACAGGTGTCTGGCGACGCGATCACGGTCACGACCGGGTCGGCGAAGTCGGGGACGATCACGATCGTCTACGCGATTGAGGATGCGACCGGCGACCCCGGTCGGCGCGTGCAGGGACGGCTCACCATCGTCGTGGCCAGCGCACCCGAACCGGTGACGACCATCAATCTGACGCCGAGCGACGAGACGATCACCGCAGTGTTCCAGCCGCCGTCCAGCTCCAACGGCGCCGAGATCTCCGGTTACACGGTCCGCATCTCCTCAGCTCAGGGCACCGCGGAGCGCACCGACTGTCTCCCCGGCGCCGCGTGTACCTTTACCGGCCGCACCAACGGCCAGCTGCAGACGGTCACGGTCGCGGCGACAAACCGCGTCGGCACAACGACATCGGCGGGTGTGACCGGCACGCCGTACGGCATCCCGAGTGAGCCGACTGGCGTCCTCCTCGACCCGAATCGTTCTACCGCGAACGCCGACATCACGCCCCGATGGTCGGGCCCGGTCGACGACGGCGGCGGCTCGATCACGTACGAGTGGACCTACACGCAGGGCGTGTCAGGCGACGGCAGCACGGCGGGAACCACCGGTGGTGTCCGCACCGTCGGTGCCGGTACTTACACCTTCGAAGTACGAGCCTGCAATCCGGCCGGGTGCTCTGGACCGCCGTCGGACTCAGTGACCATCGACCCGGCGCCACAAACGGTGACACTCACCAAGGGTGACTCGGCGGCGGGGGAGCCTGGCTGCACATCGGGCAACTGCTGGTTCCTCCATATCGAGGTGCGCAACTTCACCCCCAACACCTCCTACGCGGCGGACTGCTACACGAACGGTGGTTGGTACTACTCGCAAGACATCGTCACCAACGGCAGCGGTTCGTTTGGGGGAGACCTCAACTGTTGGTCCGGCTTCGCAGACACTAGGGCGCGTGTGGGGACGGTCACGTCCGCAACCGTCGACTTCCGATAGCAGCGCAGACAAGGAACGAAAATGACAGTCACACAGGAGCAGGCCACCTGGTTCGCCGACGCGTTCGGCCAGCTGATCGACAACATCGATCAGGCGATCGTCGGTAAACGCCACCAGATCCGCCTCGTGCTCACCGCCATGCTCTCCGACGGCCATGTGCTGCTCGAGGACGTGCCGGGCACGGGTAAGACGGTGCTCGCGAAGGCTCTCGCGAACACCCTTGAGGGCTCGCACTCCCGCATCCAGTTCACCCCCGACCTGCTGCCTTCTGACGTCACCGGCGTGACGATCTACGACCAGGGCAAGGGAAAGTTCGAGTTCCACCGCGGACCGATCTTCGCCTCGGTGGTGCTCGCCGACGAGATCAACCGGGCGAGCCCCAAGACTCAGTCGGCGCTGCTCGAGGTGATGGAGGAGGGCGTCGTGACCGTCGACGGCATCGGTCACTCGGTTGGCGTTCCGTTCATGGTGATCGCGACGCAGAACCCCGTCGAGCAGTCGGGCACCTACAAGCTGCCCGAGGCGCAGCTCGACCGGTTCCTCATCAAGACTTCGCTCGGCTACCCCGACTACCAGACCTCGGTCGACCTGCTCATGGATTCGGCGAACCGTGCTCGCGCCTCAAAGATCACCGCAATCATCAAGCCGGATGCGATCCGCACGATGGCGGCGTTGGCATCCGACGTCTTCGTCGACCCGTCGATCATGGAATACGTCACCCAAATCGTGATGGCCACCCGCGTCGACAAAGACGTGTCGCTCGGCGTCAGCATGCGCGGCGCCCTCGCGCTCGCGCGAGCGATCAAGACGTGGGCGATCACCGCCGGCCGCGGTTACGTGACGCCCGATGACGTACGGGACCTCGCCGTGCCGGTGCTCGCACACCGCGTGATCGTCGACCCCGAGTCGGACTTCGCCGGGGTGCGCGCCGAAGAGATCGTCGAGCGCGTGCTCGTCGAGGTCGCGCCGCCCGCCTACCGCGCCGCCTGACCCGCCCACCGACCAGTCGCCGAGCGACACCCGACGAGGAACCCGACCCGATGCCCACCCCAGCTCCGCTCCAAGACGCCGGCGCGCGTGTACGCCGCGCCGCCGTGCGCACGGGCTCCGGCATCGCGCGGATGGGGCAACGAGTCGGGGCTGTCGCCGGGCCCCTCGTCGCACTGCTCGGGCGCCTGCTCCTGCCGAAGCTCGCGATCATCGCCCCCGCCGGTTGGCTCGCAATCTTGCTCGCCGCGGGCGCGTTCGTCGCCGGCTTCGCGCTGGGCTGGCAGGAGCTGACCTACCTCGGCTGCACGATCGCTGTGGGGCTCGCCGCGTGCGTGTTGTTCCTCATCGGCCGTTCGACCTACGAGGTGCGTATCGAGCTCTCGCCGCCTCGGGTTACCGTCGGGGAGCGCGCTCTAGGTCGGCTCGGTATCCGCAACAACGGCACCCGTGCTGTGCTGCCGTCTCGCATGGAACTGCCGGTCGGCACTGGGCTCGCCGAGTTCTCGGTTCCAGGACTCAAACCGGGGGACGACCACGAGGAGCTGTTCGCCGTACCCACCCACCGTCGCGCCGTCATCGTGGCGGGGCCGGCGATCTCGGTGCGCGGCGATTCGCTCGGTCTGCTGCGACGCACGGTGCGCTGGACCGATCCCGTCGACCTGTTCGTGCACCCGGCCACCACGGCACTCTCGCCCTCAGCCGCAGGGTTGGTGCGTGACCTCGAAGGTCAGGTCACGAAGAAGATCACCGACAACGACCTCTCGTTCCACGCGCTACGCGCCTACGAGCCGGGCGACGACCGACGGAACGTTCACTGGCGCACGTCCGCCCGCACCGGGCAGCTCATGGTGCGCCAGTTCGAAGAGACCCGGCGTTCGCAACTGACGATCGTCACGAGCGAGTTCACCGGATACTACGCCTCCGAAGACGAGTTCGAGCTGGCGGTGTCGGTCGCCGCGTCGATCGGCGTTCAAGTCATCCGCGACGGAACGGCGATCAACGTTGTGAGCGAAACCCGACGCCTGCACACCCACTCGCCGACATCTCTGCTCGACGACTCGTGTCGGCTGGGGCTCATCGGGCGCAGGCATCCCGACGCGCGGGCGTTCGTGCGCGCCGTCACCCGCCGGCTGCCGGCGCCGAGCGTGCTCATGGTCGTCGCCGGATCGGGAATGACGACGAACGACTTCCGCACGATCGAGCTGCTCTTTCCGGGCGACACCGCGATGATCGCTTTCCGCATCGCGCACGGAGAGGCGCCCAGCCTGAAGCCGGTTTCGGGAATGCTCGTCGCGACGATCGGAACCCTTTCCGACCTGCCGAAGGTGCTGCGCAGAACGGGACTCGGATGAGCGCCGTCCCCGTCGCCGGTACCGCCGCGCCGCGCCGCGCCGCCTTCTTGACGCCGCTGCCGGCGCGCGCCTGGGTCGATGTCGTCGTTCTCACCGTGCTCGCCCTTCTCGCTCTGCTCGGGTTCGCGTCGGCGTTCACCGACGGCGCCTACCTGTTCGCGGGCGTCGGCGGGCTGCTGGTGGGCACCGCCGCGGGTCTCGTCGCCGCGATGCGTGGGCTCGGCATCCTCAGCAGCGCCCTGGTCGTCGTCGTCGCCTATTTCGTCTTCGGCAGCGCCTTCGCGATGCCGGACCGTGCGATCGCCGGCGTGATCCCCTCCCTCGACACGCTGTCGGGGCTGGTGGTCGGAGCGGTGTTCGGCTGGGCCGACATCCTGACCCTCACGACCCCCGTCGCGGCGCCCGACTACATGGGCGTGCTTCCCTACCTCTGCGGGCTTCTGGTCGGCCTCGTCTCGGCGACCATCGCCGGACGCTGGTATGCGACCAGGCGGCGCGGCGCGCTCTCGTCGGCGTTCGGACTTATCGCGCCGACCGCGGTCTACGTGCTGAGTGTGCTCACCGGCACCGACGAGCCCTACCTCGCCGCGCTGCGTGGAGTCGCGTTCGCCGTGATCGCCCTGGTCTGGATGGCGTGGCGCGTTCCCGAGAGCGCGTTCGCCACCCGAGCCGCCCGTACCGCGACCGTTCGCCGTCGGTTGCTCGGCGTCGGCGGCATCGCGGGCGTCGCCATTCTCGGCGGCGCGTTGCTCGGCGCGGCCGTCGCTCCCGCAGCGGATCAGCGTTTCGTGTTGCGCGACGAGATCCAGCCGCCCTTCGATCCGCTCGAATATTCGAGCCCGCTGTCGGGCTTCCGGCACTACACGAACGACCTGGCTGAGGATGTCGTGTTCACGGTCGAAGGGGTCGGCGGAGCGGAGACTCCGACCTACCTCCGGATCGCGACGATGGACACCTACACCGGGAAGCTCTGGGCCGTCGCCGGTGCCGACCAGGGTCTCGAGGGCTCGGGTACCTTCCGGCTGGTCAGCGGGTCAGACCTTCCCGAGGCAACCCTCAGCGCCGGCGGCGACGTCACATCGGTCGACACCACCACGATCGACGTGACGATCGGCGAGTACAGCGACGTATGGATGCCCTCAGTCGGCTACCCCGATGCGGTGCGGTTCACGGCGCCCGCCGATCTGTCGTCCACCGCCCTGCGCTACAACGATGCAACCGGCATCCTCGTCAATACCGAGTTTCTCGGTGAGGGCGACAGCTATGTGCTCGACGCCTCGGTCGTGACGATCGACGATGCCGCACTCGCCGGTCGCGGTGTGGCCCAGATCGACCTGCCGATCCCGCAGAACGTTCCAGACCTGGTGAGCGCCCGGGCTCTCGAGTGGGCGGGCACCTTCGAGACTCCGATCGAGCAGTTGCGCGAAATCGAAGCGCGGCTGCGTGACGACGGTTACCTCAGTCACGGCCAGAAGACGGGTGAGCCTTCGCGCGCCGGGCATGGAGCCGACCGCATGGTCGCGCTGCTCGGTCAGGACTACATGGTCGGCGATGGCGAGCAGTACGCTGCCGCATTCGCTCTCATGGCGCGGTCACTCGGCTACCCCTCGCGGGTCGTCATGGGCTTCGAGGTGGCGGCCGGTGCTCCCGACCGCGTCGAGGTGCTCGGCGAAGACGTGTCGGCATGGGCAGAGGTCGCGTTCGACGGCATCGGCTGGGTGGCGTTCCACCCGACGCCCACCGACACCGATGTGCCGCAAGACGAGCAGCCGAAGCCCCGCATCGAACCGCAGCCCCAGGTGCGGCAGCCCCCGCTGAGCGACGCCGACCAGGACGACCTGGTGTCTGCCGTCGAGATCGACGACTCTGGCGAGGATCCGCCGTTCTCCATCCCCGGGTGGGTCGGAGCCGTCGCGGCCGCCGTGCTCATCCCGCTAGCGCTCTACTTCATCCCGGTGCTGCTGCTCGCGATGCTCAAGCGGCGTCGTCGGGAGAAACGCCGCACGACCGGTTCCCCCGACCGTCGCGCCGCAGGCGCCTGGGACGAACTCGTCGACGTGTATTCAGAACTCGGCTACCAGGCGCCCCGTAAGGCGACCCGAGTGCAGCTCGCCCTGCTGTTCGAACAGCAGTTCCGCGAGGAGGTGGAGGCGCGCAAGCGCGAGCAAGAGGATGCCGCCCACCGCGCCGAGAGTCGGCTGGCACGTGCCGAGGTAGCCGCCGAGGCCAAGCGACTACGAGCGACGGGGGAGACCGGTGCCCAGCCCGCGGGAGCCCGCATCACCTCATTCCTGGGCACCTCCGTTGCGCGGGCCATGGAAGCGAGCACCTGGCGCCCCGGAGTGCCGAGCGACGATGATCCGTTACCCGTGCTGCCGGGGCTACGAGATCTCGCTGTCCACGCCGACGCCTCGGTGTTCGCGGGAGGCGACGTGCCAACCGCCGACGTTGACCGGTTGTGGAGCGAGTCAGAGGGAGCCGCCCGCGCCGCACATGGCTCGGTCAGTTGGTTCCGCCGGCAGCTGAGCAAGTTCCGCATCCGCCTGCCGCGCGATGTCGTGTCCCTCGCCGCCGAGGGGCTTGCGGCTGCCGCCCGCCTTCCCTCACAGGTTCCGCAGAAGATCGGACGAACCGCCGGATGAAACTGAAACTCACCCTCCTGCGCACGAGCGGCGACCCGGTCGACCTCTCGGTGGTGGTGGAACCGTCTACGACGGTCGGAGACATGGCGCGCCAGTTGCACGACGCCGATCCAAAGCGACGGAGCCAGCCTGCTCCCGCCGTCCTCGGGTTGCGCGTTCATTCGGAGGGAGCCGCCGAAAGCATCCTGTCGCTTGCTCCCGAGTCCACCCTCGATGACGTCTCCCTCGCGAGCGGGTCGGTCGTATCGCTCGCGCCTTCGACGGCGACGGGTCGAAGCCCGGTCGGCGACATCGGCGCAGTGGTGACCGTTGTCGATGGTCCCGATCGCGGCAAGCGCTTCGAGCTGCCGGTCGGTTCTTCGTCGATCGGCCGCGACGACTCGAATCGCGTCGCGCTCTCAGACCCGCTGGTGTCGAAGACTCATCTGCGGGTCAACGTGACGGACTCCATCGAAATCATCGATGCCGGATCCTCGAACGGCACGCTTGTCAACGACCAGCCCGTCGACCGTGTGGCGCTCGTCGACGGTGACGCGATCGCGATCGGTGACACCGTGCTGACCATCTCGGCGACGGCCCGCCAGCCGGGAGCCGAGCTCGCGGGTGTCGTCAACTTCAATCGCTCCCCGCGGCTTGATCCCGCATACCCGGGCGTCAAACTCAAGTCGCCCGAGCCTCCCGAGCGACAGCGGCCGCAGCGCTTGCCGGTCATCGCACTCCTCGCACCGCTTGTCGTCGGCGCCGTATTCATCGTCGTGAGCCCCGGGAACCCGCTCTCCTTGCTCTTCATCGCCCTGTCGCCGCTGCTGATGGTCGCGACATTCATTGACAACAAACTGCAGTCGCGCAAGCAGTGGAAGGAGGCTTCGGCCGCTTTCGCCGAGACCGTCGCGGCGGTCACGGCGGAGATCGACGAGCTACACCTTGCCGAGAGGGCGGGGCGCCTATCCGAGGCGCCATCGGCCGCTGAGCTGATTGGCGCGACCGGGATTCGCTCCAACCTGCTGTGGACCCGACGACCGGAACACGCGTCGTTTCTCGCAGTGCGCCTCGGGCTAGGCGCGATGCCGAGCCGTCACGAATTCGAGATGCCTGGGCAGCGTAAGGGCACCCATGAGATGTGGAAGCAGGTGACCGAGCTGTCGGAGCGCGTCGCCTTCGTGTCGCCTGTGCCAGCCGTCGAGAACCTCGCGACGAGCGGCTCGATCGGCGTTGGCGGTCCGCTGTCCGCGGCACGTGCCGTCGCCCGCGGCCTGGTGATCCAGCTCGCGGCGCTTCACTCTCCGGCCGAACTTGTGCTCGTCGGACTGGCCTCGACCGCCAGCTCGCCGGAGTGGGATTGGCTCAAGTGGCTTCCGCACACCGGCTCGGTGTTCAGTCCGCTCACTGCACCCGCGCTCGCGACGGGGGGCCCCGCCGCCAACGCCTCGCTCTCGGAGGTGGAGGAACTCATCGAGGTGCGTGCCGAGGCCCAGCGGGAGAGCCGAGGTTCACAGCCCCTGCCCGTCGTAGTGGCCATCGTCGAAGACGACGCACCGCTCGATCGCGCTCGCGCCGTCGAGATCGCCGAAAGCGGCCCGGCGGTAGGCGTTCACCTCGTCTGGATCGCGCCCTCGACCGCGCGCGTCCCTGCGGCTTGCCGCACGTTCGTCGACATTCCCTCACACGCCGGAGCTAGCATCGCGGGCTACGTGCACTCCGGATACGGCGTGCAGCCGATCGAGTGTGAGTCGATCACGGTGCAGCAGGCCGCAGAGTTCGCCCGGAGCCTCGCACCCGTCGTCGACGCCGGTGCGCGTGTCGATGACGCCAGCGACCTGCCGCGCTCTGTGTCGTTCCTTCACCTTGTCGGCTCGGATGTCGGCAACGATCCCGACACCATCGTCGGACGCTGGCGAGAGACGCATTCGATCCTCTCGGGAGAATTCGCGACACCGCCGAGCGCCAAGTTCAAGCCGAACCTGCGCGCCGTCTTCGGTCAGGCGGCCAATGAGCCCCTCGCGCTCGACTTGCGCGCCGACGGTCCACACGCCTTGGTCGGGGGCACGACGGGATCGGGCAAGAGCGAGTTCCTTCAGGCATGGGTTCTCGGGCTCGCGGCGACCCACTCCCCACAGCGGGTGAGTTTCCTCTTCGTCGACTACAAGGGCGGCGCGGCATTCGCGGAGTGCGTCGAGCTTCCGCACACCGTAGGCCTCGTCACCGATCTCAGTCCGCACTTGGTGCGGCGCGCGCTGACGTCGCTGCGCGCCGAGCTGCGGTACCGCGAGCACCTGTTCAACCGCAAGAAGGTCAAAGACATCGTCGAGTTCGAGCGCTCTGGAGACCCCGACGTGCCTCCGAGTCTCGTGATCGTCGTCGACGAGTTCGCCGCCCTCGCGACCGAGGTGCCCGAGTTCGTGGACGGAGTCGTCGATATCGCGCAACGTGGCCGATCACTCGGACTGCACCTCATCTTGGCGACTCAACGCCCGGCAGGGGTCATTCGCGACAACTTGCGCGCGAACACCAACTTACGCATCGCCCTCCGGATGGCCGACGAGGCGGACTCGACCGACGTGCTCGGCGTTCCGCTCGCCGCCGGTTTCGACCCCGCCATCCCTGGTCGCGCCGCCGCCAAGACGGGTCCGGGACGCATCCGAGTCTTCCAGTCGGGCTACGCGGGTGGCTGGACAAGCGATGTGCCCGAGCCGAATCCAGTCGCCATTGAGGAGCTTCGATTCGGCCCGCCGCAACCGTGGGTCGCGCCGCCGGATCCCGAAGCCGAGGAGCGTCGCGCCGTTGCGGCGAAGGGGCCGACCGACATCAAGCGGGTCGTGTCAGCGGTCCGCGGCGCTGCCAAGGCTGCGGGGATACCTGCCCCACGTAAGCCGTGGCTGCCCGAGCTCGCGAGCGCCTATGACTTCTCGAAGCTGCCGAACAAGCGCACTGACGCAGAGATCGTTCTCGGGGTGTGCGACGACGCAGCGGCTCAGGCCCAGCCCGTCGTGAGCTACTTCCCCGACCGCGACGGCAACATGGCGATCATCGGCACCGGAGGATCGGGCAAGAGCACGACGCTGCGCACGATCGCCATCGCGTCAACCGTCACAATGCGAGGTGGCCCGGTACAGGTCTACGGCCTCGACTTCGCGGCCGGTGGTCTGCAGATGCTTGAGCGGCTCCCGCACGTCGGATCGATCATCCCTGGCGAAGACGAGGAGCGTGTCGCCCGACTGCTGCGTTGGTTGCGCGACCTCATCGATGACAGGTCCGTGCGATACGCGGAGGCTCGGGCATCGACGATCGTCGAATACCGCAAGATTGCCGACCGCCCCGACGAGCCCCGCATCCTGCTGCTGTTGGACGGCATGGGAGCGTTCCGCGAGGCATACGAATCCAACATCAGCTCGCCGTGGTTCGCGGTGTTCTCGCAGATCGCAACCGACGGACGCGGTGTGGGTGTGCATGTCATCGTGACCGGCGACCGTGCGGGCTCGATCCCGACCTCGCTCTCGTCGTCGATCCAGCGCCGACTGGTGCTGCGCCTGGCGAATGCCGACGACTACGCGATGCTGGGTGTTCCTGCGGATGTGCTCGGACCGCTGTCTCCCCCAGGGCGGGGCATCCTCGACGACCTCGAAACTCAGGTCGCGGTGCTGGGCGGCGACTCGAACGTGGCGGTCCAGGCCCGCGAGCTCGACGCCCTGGCCGAAGCCGCGACGAAGGCGGGAGTCACGACAGCGGCATCGATCGAACGTCTCGCCGACGACATCCCGCTCGCCATCCTTGTTCAGAAGAAAGACGATGTGCTCGTCGGTGTGGCGGACGACACATTGCAGCCGGTCGCGATCGATCCGGTCGGCGCCTTCGTCGTGGCCGGCCCTCCGGGGAGTGGTCGCAGCACGGTGCTCGCGACGCTCGGCGCCTCGCTCGGGCGGTCTCGGCCGGGGATGAAGCGCTACCTGCTCGGAACCCGTCGCTCCGCGATCGCGCGTATCACCGACTGGAGCGTCACGGCCGACTCCCCGGAGACTCTCGAGCGCGCCGTCGCCCAGCTGGTCAAGCTTGTCGACGGCCCTGCTCTTGCGCCGGGCAGCGTCGCGCTCTTCCTCGAGAACCTTTCTGACTTCTCGGGTTCAGCCGTCGAATACGACCTGGAACGCATCGTGAAAGAGCTCATCAAGGCCGAGCAGTTCGTCGTCGCTGAGTCTGAGACCTCGACCTGGTCGCAGGCCTACACCCTCGGGCAACCGCTCCGCGCGGGGCGGCGAGGACTTCTCGTGCAGCCCGATGAGGGCGACGGCGACGTGCTCCTCAACACGAGTCTCGGCCGAATCCGACGGGGAACGCTCCCGCCAGGGAGGGGCTTCCTCATCGGCGGCGGACGCGCGCGCAAGTTGCAGGTCGCTCGAACCGGCTGAAGCGCGGGGATGGGGACCCATCCCCATGTCGGCGCAGTCGAGCAGTCGATAACTTCACACCAAGACCACACCGGGATACGCCCGGTGGGACCCGAAATCAGGGAAAGGACACGCAATGGCAAACGTCTGGGGACTCGATGTCCAACAGGTGCGCGACCTCGCGACCAACCTCGACCGCGAGGCCGACTCGATCGACCAGATCCTGTCGAAGCTGACCGGCGTGCTCAACAACACGCAGTGGACGGGGCCCGACGCGACCTCGTTCCGCAACGACTGGCAGGGCGCCCACGCGTCGTCCCTGCGCAAGGTCGGTGCCGCGTTGCGCGATGTCGCGCAGGCCGCCCGTGCCAACGCTGCTGCTCAGGAGCAGGTTTCCAGCTGATCGACATCCGGGTGGACGGGCGGGTAGGGCAGTCGAGCTCCACCCGCCCGGACCTCGGGTCGCGACCGACGACGTAGAGAAGGAGTGGAGATGGGATTCTTCGGACTGGATGTGCTGGCCATCCGGCACCTCGCGCGCCAGCTCGATCAGCAGTCTGCTGAGGTCGAGTTGGCGATCCGGGAGTTGACCGAGGTCATCAGGTCGACGGAGTGGTACGGCGTGGATAGCAACCGCTTTCTCGAGCAGTGGCAGGCGACCCGCGTGCCCGAGCTCCGTCGTGCGGCCACCCTTCTCAAGGAGGCGTCGCAGCTCGCCACCCGCGGTGCAGCCAAGCAAGAGCAGATTTCGAGGGGCTGACCGATGAGCGGATTCTCTGGGGCTGACGTCGCGCAACTACGCGCCCTCAGCGGTCGCATCAACACCCAGTCGGAGAAGCTGCGCGAGATCGCGGCGAGCTCAACCGTCGCGCTCATGGCAGCGGAATGGACGGGAAATGACATCGACGCCGTACGCAGCAACTGGCGACGCGGCTCGCTTCCCACGATCGACGCCCTCGCCAGCGCCCTCCGCGAGATGAGTGCAGAACTCGACAAGCACGCCGCGGAGCAGGAGCGGGTCAGTGGTGGGAGCTCCGGTTCCGCGTCATGGGCCGACGTGATCAAGGGCTGGTTCGAGGGTTGGCTCCAACGGCTCGTGCCGCCGGTCATGCCGTTCCTCGGCTTCGGAGACTCCAGGGGTGGCGAGGGCGGCGCTCTCGATCAAGACAACAACTCTCCAAGCGGCGGCGGTGCCGATCCCGGCCCAAGTGATGAACGACTACCGGAGAAGACTCCCGGCCCCGGATCCACGTCTGGATCACTGCCGGGAGGTGCCTACGACCAGTACCTGGCCTGGACGAAGGAGACGCGCAGGTTCGTCAACGGGCACTGGGAGGACGCCTATGGCAACTGGGAGCGCAACTGCACGTCGTGGGCCGACTATCGTCGCGCGCACCTCGATCCTCCCCTAGCTACCGTCGCGGCGAACGGAGGCGAAGTCGCAGAAACGCTAGGGGGCTCCGCATCGACGCCTCCGTCGCTCGGCGCGGCGGTCTCCTACTACCCGCCCGATTCTCCTGGGAACGGCCATGTGATGGTAGTCGAGGAGATTCGATCGACTGACCCGCCGACGGTCCGTGTTAGCGAAGACAACTACGCCGGGGGGTACCGCGACTCGAGGATCTGGACTCAGCAACCCAACGGATTGTGGAGCGATGGTCCGGGTCGTCCGGCCTACGCCCTTGAATTCAGCCCGCCCGGAAAGTAGACAATGATCTCCGGGGCAGACGTCGAGCAGCTGCGCGCGCTTGCCGCGCGGCTCGATCAGCAGTCGGCGAAGCTGCGCGAGATCGCGTCGAGTTCGTCAGCGGCGATTCTCGTCGCGGAGTGGACGGGCGCCGAGATCGATCTCCTGCGTTCGGACTGGTCGCAGAAGGCGAAGCCCAGCATCCTCTCGGTGTCGGGTGCGCTCGGTGAGCTTGCTCACGACGTGCGCAGGCATGCGGAGCAGCAGCGGGAGGCGAGCGCTGGCGCGAGTGGTACGACCGCTCGGGACTCGAGACCGTCGGTGGAAAGCGCTCCCGACAACGTGCGCGGCGTCATCGCCGACCTCAAGGACCTGCAGGCCGCGAACAGTCTCTACTCAATCCGCGAAGTTGTCGGCGAAGACGGCAAGACGCGCTTGATCATCAGCTTGCCCGGCACGAAGGGCGACGCCACCGACTTCTCCAACTGGGGGCAGCTCGGCGGGTGGGGCGACAACCACGTCTACATGACGAAGGACAGCGCCGCTCTGCGGGCGGTGATCGCCCAGCTCCGAACGGAACTGGCGAACTATCCGGATGCCGAGATCATGATGGTCGGCTACAGCCAGGGTGGCATGCTTGCCCAACTGGTCGCAGCATCCGGGGAGTTCAACGTCACAGAGGTTCTCACCGTTGGCAGCCCGCGGATCGACCACGGCGTCGACTACGGAAACGTCAATGTGACCCGCATCGAGCACAACGCCGATCCGATCGTCGGCGGCACCGAGTATCTCGACGGCTCGGTCTTCGGCGACGCGGGTCGTGACTTCCGGAACTGGCTTGATGGGACGGCGCCCGAGAACGCTGAGGTCAACTTTCGAGCCGGCAACCCGTTCGAGAATTTCCGTATCGAGAACCCGGTGAAGAACAGCGTGCATGACATCGGAACCGGTGACTATGACTGGGTCGCCGATCAGTTCCAGAACTCCAACGATCCGGCTCACGTCGCCGCGCGTGAGCGGCTCGACAAGTTCCTCGACGGAACGGTTGTCGACGCGAACTACGTGGGCGCCGACGGCACCCGTTCCGGATCGAGCGGCCGATGATCCCTCCTGTCATGATCCCGCTTCGCTGGGGGACCCAGTCGTGAGGGCGCTCGGTGGACTGCTAATCGCCGTCGGAGTCATCCTCGGCATCATCGTGGCCGTGTGGACTCGCGCGATCGGCTTCTATCAGCACGAGCTCCCCACGATCGCGATGCTCAGCATCCTCGCGTTCGGGGGCATCTTCGGCGGGATCGCCCTCTACCGGAGCGCATCGCCGAACGGCCCGACACCGACGGCCTCGTCTTGGCGGCCACCGTCGGTGCCCGAGCCGACAGGTCACCCCGTCTCGTCGGCGATCGAGCCATCCGCGCTGGTCGACGCGGACCTGACCGCTGAAGATCTCGCGCAGCTCGCCGCCGAACGCCCGGATCTCTGGGAGGCCATCTCACGGCATCCGCGGTGCTATCCGGCCCTGAGTGCGTGGATCGCGGAGGCATCGGGCGGTCAGGCTGCCCCGAGCGCGGGTATCGCGATCCACGACCAACCCGAACCCGCGCCGCTCTCGGCCGCGCCGGAGGTTTTCGAGGACGAAGCGTGGACGGCGGCCCGCGCGACGGCCGAGGATCCGGGTGCTGCGCCGACGGATCTCGCGTCGATTGCGCAGCACTATCCGGATCTGCGCGCGGCAGTCGCGCAGAATCCGGCGGCATACCCCGAACTTCGTGAATGGATCACTGCACGACAGGAGCGACATGGCTAAGCGTCACAAGCTGGCGGGAAACGGCGTGGTCGGCGTCACCGCGCTGCCGGTCTCCCAACTGCGGAGCATGGTGGAGCTGGTCGCATCGGAGTCCGCTGGTGGCAATCTGCTCTCCGGGTCGGCGAAGGTCGTGCAGAAGCAGGCCTCAGAGAGTTCCCTCGTTTATGACCTCCGCAACGGCTTCAACGTCACCCACCTGACGTTCGCGGTTCACTTCACCCGACTCGCCGGGGAGCGGACTCGCGTGCACACCGAGATCCTCTATTACTTCACCACTCAGACGAAGCTCTACGTCGTCATTCCTCTCGGACCTGTGACGATGGTCGGTCACTACACGTACTCCGTCTTCGTCAAAAAGCTGGATGCGACGCTCCGCGAGGCGGATGGGTCCGCTCGCACGCAGGTCGCGCTGGGTCCGCTTCTCGAGGTCGACCCGGGGTGGGACCCTTCTGCACCCGCTGCGATCGGTTCGCCGAGCCCGCTCGCGTCGGCCACGCCGCCGCCGACTCCGCCTCCTCCGCCACCTTCGTTGGCGCCGACGCCCGCTCCCGTGGCCGACGGCGCTTCCGAGTGCACGAGTTGCGGCCAGCAGCTGAGACTCGGGGCGTCGTTCTGCGGCAGCTGCGGTGCCCCCGTCACCGCCGAGGCCGTACCTCCGCCGCCTCCGCAGGCCGCGGTCGTCCCAGAGGTGCCGAGCGCCCTCGCTCCGCCGCCGTCTGCCCCGGGAGCAGCCGCACCCCCACCCCCACCCCCGCCCCCGGT
>CAZCEE010000018.1:0-18038 GCA_964497165.1 uncultured Schumannella sp.
AGTCTCCCCGTCGACGAATTCGAGCACTAGGTACGGCGGGGTCGCGTCGAGACGCGCATCGAAAAGGGTCACGATCGCCGGGTGGCGGAGGCCGGCGAGAGCACGGGCCTCCCGCTGCCGCCGTGCGGAGTCGCTCACCTCGCTCTCAGCTCCGTACACCTTGATCGCGACGGAACGCTCGAGCTCGAGGTCGTCGGCGCGGAACACGGAGGCGGTGCCGCCGTCCCCGAGCCGTTCCCGGAGCGCGTACCGCCCGTGAAAGGTCTCTCCGACGTCGGGCACGTGCACCCTCCCATGGTGTCGGACGACGCGGGTATCCACGGGGGTCTTGCAGTCCACTCACAGCCGCGCTAGGCGCCCTGCCGTACGCTGACCGGGTGGAATCCGCGCTGCTCTACATCCTCGGCGTGGTGATCGTCGTTGTCGGCCTGGTGGTCTCGATCGGGTTGCACGAGGTCGGCCACCTCGTGCCCGCGAAACTGTTCGGGGTGCGGGTCGGGCAGTACATGATCGGCTTCGGCAGGACGCTGTTCTCGAAGCGGGTCGGCGAGACCGAGTACGGCCTGAAGATGATCCCCCTCGGCGGCTACATCTCGATGGCCGGGATGTTCCCTCCAGAGCGCAAGGGCGGCAAGCCGCGCACGGCATCCACCGGCTTCTTCGACACCATGGTGAACGACGCGCGCACCGCCGCCCACGAGGGCATCCCGGCGGGGGAGGAGCACCGCACCTTCTACCGGCTCCCCGTGTTGAAGCGCATCGTCATCATGCTCGGCGGGCCGCTCATGAACCTCGTCCTTGCGTTCGTGTTCTTCGGGATCGTGCTGGTCGGTTTCGGCCTTCCGCAGTCGTCGACGACGATCGGCACCGTCTACGAATGCATCGTGCCCTCAGCCAGCACCCAGACCGAGTGCACCGACGACGATCCCGTCGCCCCGGCAGCCGAGGCCGGGCTGTTGCCCGGCGACCGGATCGTCGCGATCGACGGACAGCAGATCGCCGAGTACAGCGACGTCTCCGAGATCGTCACCGCCGCGGCCGGACGCGAGCTCGCCTTCGAGGTGCTGCGCGACGGCGAGAGCGTCACCCTCGCCGTGACTCCGCTGCTCACCGAACGGCCGGTCTTCGACGATGACCTCCAGCCTGTCGAGAACCCCGACGGTTCCTCCGTCACCCACGAGGTCGGCTTCATCGGCATCGGCTACGCCGTGCAGAGCGTGCAGCAGCCGGTCACCGCGGTGCCGGGGTACGTGTTCGATGCCGCTGGCCGGATCGGCTACTCGATCGTCACGCTTCCGGCCCGGGTCTACGACCTCGGGGTGTCGACCTTCGGCGGCACCGAGCGCGACCCCGAGGGAATCATCGGCGTGGTCGGCATCGGTCGCCTCGCGGGTGAGATCACCAGCCTCGACACGCTGCCGGTCGCCGATCGTGCGGCGACCATCCTCGGGCTGCTCGGCGGGCTCAACCTCGCGCTCTTCCTGTTCAACCTGATTCCGCTGCTGCCGCTCGACGGCGGGCACGTCGCGGGCGCGATCTGGGAGGGCATCCGGCGCGCGTTCGCGAAGCTGTTCCGCCGTCCCGACCCGGGGCCGGTGGATGTCGCGCGCCTCATCCCGCTCACGATGGCGATCTCGGGCGTGCTCGCGGTGCTGACGCTGTTCGTGCTCTTCTCCGACATCGTGAATCCGATCAGCCTGTTCTGAGCACCGGGTCCCGGTACGCGGGAGCGCGCACCCTCATGTGCGGAATTGCACAGGTCGAGCCGTGGTTTCGCTCAAGGCTCTGCGTTAGCGTTCAAAACAGCCCCCAACGAACCCGCCGCTCGACACCGAGCGTGCTGTGCGGGGCCCCGAGGCACGACCAGCACCACCACGTTCTGCATCACACCTACGAAGGAGTAACCGTGAACAGAAAATCCAGTTCTCTCGTCGTCGGCGGAATCACCGCCGCGGCGCTCGTCCTCACCGGCTGTGCCGGCGGGCCGCCGGCCCAGGACGGCTCCGCCTTGAGCGATGGCAAGGTGACCATCGGCATCCTGAACGACCAGTCGGGCGTCTACCGCGACCTGTCCGGTCCGAACACGCGCGTGGCGGTCGACATGGCGATCGCCGACTACCGCGAGAAGTACGGCGACGAGGCGGTCGCGACCGAGATCGAAGTCATCACCTCGGATCACCAGAACAAGCCCGACGTCGCCAACACCCAGGCTCAGCAGATGTACGACCGCCGCGGCGCCGACATCATCCTCGACGTGCCGACCTCGTCGGCGGCCCTCGCGGTGGCTGAGGTCGCGGCGGCGAAAGAGCGGCTGTTCATCAACGTCACGGCGGCGACGATGGAACTCACCGGCGCTTCGTGCAACCCGTACACCTTCCACTGGGCCTACAACACCGAGATGCTCGCCAAGGGCGCCGCGGGGGTCGTCGAGGACGGCGGCGAGAGCTGGGCGATCGTCTACCCCGACTACGCGTTCGGGCAGGGCATGAACGCATCCTTCACCGCCGCGGTCGAGGACGCCGGCGGGTCGGTGCTGGAGAGCATCGCGACGCCGTTCCCGAACGACAACTTCTCGACCTTCATCACCCGCGCGGCGGCACAGGATCCCGACGTCATCGCGATCATGGCGGCCGGCGGTGACCTGATCAACTTCGTCAAGCAGTACAACCAGGCGGGGATGCAGGACGAGACGACCCTCGCGGTCGGCCTGATGTTCATCACCGACATTCACTCGCTCGGCGTCGACCAGTTCTCGGGCACGACGTTCACGGACGCGTGGTACTGGAACTACGACGAGGAGAACCGGGCGTTCGCCGATCGCTTCACCCAGCTCACCGACACCCGGCCGACGTTCGCCCACGCGGGCAACTACTCGGCCGCGTTCCAGTACCTCGAAGCGATCCAGCGCGCCGGCACCGACGACGCCGACGCCGTGATCGCCGAGCTCGAAGGCCAGGAGCTGAACGACCTGTTCCTGCGCAACGGCGTGGTGCGCAGCGACCACAGCGTCATCCACGACTCGTACGTCGCCCGCGTCAAGGCTGCCGAGGATGTCGAGGAGCCGTGGGACTACGAGGAGATCATCGCGACGATCCCGGCCGAGGATGCGTTCTCGGACGTGAACCCGAACTGCTCGATGTAACCTCGCCCTCCGAGGGTGACGGGGTGGCCGTAACGGGCCACCCCGCCACCAGGAAGTGATCTTTCGAAACTCATGGATGCCTTCATCCAATACACCTTGCAGGGCCTCGCGGCCGGCGGGTTCTACGCCCTCGCGGCGCTCGGTCTCGCGGTCATCTTCGGCGCCCTCAACGTCGTCAACTTCGCGCACGGCGCCTTCTACATGCTCGGCGCCGTGCTCACCGCGGTGTTGCTCGATGTCGCCGGAATCGGCTTCTGGTGGTCGCTGCTCATCGTGCCGATCGTGCTGTTCGGGTTCGGCGTCCTCGTCGAACGGCTGCTCGTGCAGTGGCTGCTCGGGCTCGACAACCTCTACACGTTCCTGTTGACCTTCGGCATCTCGCTCGTTCTGGTCGACATCATCAAATTGCGTTACGGCGTCTCGGGTCTGCCGTACGAGCAGCCGGCGGGACTCGGCGGACTGTTGAGTGTCGGGCCGATCCAGCTTCCCGTCTACCAGTTGTTCGTCTTCGTCTTCTCGGTCGCCGTCTGCGTCGGGGTGTGGCTGCTGCTCGCCAAGACGCGCGTCGGCATGATCGTGCGCGCCGCCACCGAGGAGCCCGATCGGGCCCGCGCACTCGGCATCAACGTCAGCCGCTGGGTGACGCCCGTGTTCGGATTCGGCGTCGCCCTCGCGAGCCTGGCGGGGGTCCTCGCGGCGCCGTTCCGGGCGATCACCGCGACGATGGGGTCGAACTTCATCATCATCCTGTTCGCGATCGTCGTCATCGGCGGCCTCGGTTCGATTCTCGGGGCGGTCGTCGCGGGCTTCCTCGTCGGCCTCGTCGAGGCGTACGGGCAGGGCTACGCGAGCACGTTCTCGCAGATTCTCATCTTCATCCTCATGGCGGTCGTGATCCTCGTCCGGCCGGCCGGACTGTTCGGACGGAGGGAGTCGGTATGAGCGCCACATCCCGCATCGCGCCCCCCGGGGGCGGCCTCGACGCGTTTCCGACCCCGTCGCGCGCAACCACGATCAGGCGGATCGTCTGGCTGGTCATCGCGCTGGTCGCGGTGCTCGCGCTTCCCTGGTTCGTCTATCCGCCGGTCGCGATGGATATCGCCGCCTGGGCGCTCTTCGCCATGTCGGTCGACCTGTTGCTCGGCTTCGGCGGACTGCTTTCGTTCGGGCATGCCGCCTTCTGGGGGTCCTCGGCCTACTTCACGGGGTGGATCGCGTCTCACCTCGGCCTGCCGTTCCCGCTCGCGATCCTGCTCGGTGCCCTCGCCGCGATGGTGCTCGCCGTGCCGATCGGGTTGCTGTCGGTGCGCCGCTCCGGGATCTACTTCGCGATGGTCACCCTGGCGTTCGCCCAGATGATCTACTTCGTCGCCAACCAGGCGAGCGTCGTGACGGGCGGTGAGAACGGCCTGCAGGGGGTGCCGAAGACGTTCTTCGGAATCGAGGCGATCGAGACGGAGTCGTTCTACTTCTACTACGCCGCCATCCCGATCATCATCTTCGGGGCGTTCGCCTGCTGGCGGATCGTGCACTCGCCGTTCGGGCGTGTGCTGTCGGGCATCCGCGACAACCCCGCCCGAGTGCGAGCCCTCGGCTACGACGTTGAGCGGTACAAGCTCGTGGCGTTCGTGCTGTCGGCGGGCATCGCGGGTCTCGCCGGTGGCGTCTTCGCCATCAGCCATGGGTTCGTGTCACTTCAGGAGGTCGACTGGACGACGTCGGGCAAGGTCGTGTTGATGACGGTGCTCGGCGGCATGGGCACGTTGTGGGGCGGGGCGATCGGCGCCGCGATCATCGTGTTGCTCGAGGACTACCTCTCGAGTGCCGGGTTCGACGGCATCGGCATCATCACCGGGGCGATCTTCATCGTCTGCGTGCTGTTGTTCCGCAAGGGTGTTTGGGGAAGTGTCGCGGGACTCGTCGAACGGATCCGCGGTCGGCTGCCGGCGCGAAAACGACAGGGCCGGAACGACCGGATCGACGCTCCCGACTCGGTCACCGCGACCGACGCCCCGCACGACGAGTCCCGGAACGAGGCCCCCCGATGAGCGCAGAACAGGCGGCCGATGCAACGGATGTGGTGCTCCGCACCCGCGGGCTGACCAAGGTGTTTCGCGGGTTCACCGCGGTCGACGGCGTCGATCTCGAGGTGCGCCGCGGCACCGTGCACGCGCTCGTCGGACCGAACGGCGCCGGCAAGACGACGCTCTTCAATCTGCTGAGCGGATTCCTGAAACCCACTTCCGGGACGATCGAGCATGAGGGGCGCGACATCACGGGCCGCCAGCCCGAAGAGATCGCTCACCTGGGAATCGCGCGGTCGTTCCAGATCACGAGCCTGTTCGACAAGCTCACGGCGCGTCAGCATCTCGAGTTGGCGCTCGGCAGTCCGACGGGCATCGGATACCGGTTCTGGCGCTCGGAGAAGCAACTCGCGCGGTTCGAGGGGCGCGCGATGGAGCTGCTCGACGAGGTCGGGATGGCCGGTCAGGCGGATCGCGAGGTCGGGCACTTCGCATACGGCCAGAAGCGCGCCGTCGAACTCGCCCTCGCCCTCGCCCTCGATCCGAGCCTCATGTTGCTCGACGAGCCGACTGCGGGGATGGGCGTCGAGGATGTCGACCGCACGATCGCGCTCATCGCGCGCATCGCGCGCGGTCGCACTGTCGTGTTCGTCGACCACAACATGCACGTCGTCGGCAGTCTCGCCGACCACGTGACGGTGCTCCAGCAGGGCGCCGTCCTCGTCGAAGGCAGTTACGACGAGGTACGCACCGATCCGAAGGTCATCACGGCATATCTGGGGCAATCGCATGTTTGAGGTCTCGTCGCTCTCCGCCTCCTACGGGGAGGCCGCGGCACTGCACGACGTGGCGCTCACGATCGCGCCTGGCGAGGTCGTGACCCTCGTCGGGCGTAACGGCGCGGGCAAGACGACGCTGCTGCGCTGCCTCATGGGGCTGCACCGGCAGTACACCGGCCACATCACCCTCGACGGTCGCCGGATCGACGGCCTCGCGCCCGATCGACGCGCGAAGGCAGGGGTGGGTTGGGTGCCCGACGACCGGGGCATCTACGCGACGCTGACGGTGCTCGAGAACCTCACGTTGCCACCCGTCGTCGGGTCGGACGGGTGGTCGCTGGAGAAGATCTACGAGGCCTTCCCGGCGTTGTGTGACCGACGCGCCTCGATGGGCACCCAGCTCTCGGGCGGCGAACAGCAGATGCTCGCGATCGCCCGCGTCCTGCGCAGCGGCTCCCGGCTCTTGTTGCTGGACGAACCGAGCGAAGGGCTCGCGCCCGTGATCGTGCAGCGGATCGCCGAGATCATCCGCGAGGCGAAACGGCACGGGGTCGCGGTTCTGCTGGTCGAGCAGAACGTCAAGTTCGCCGCGACCGTCGCGGACCGCCACTACCTGCTCGCGCAGGGCCGGGTCGTCGAGAGCCTCGACAACGCGGAGTTCCAGCGTCGGGAGTCGGAGCTGCTCGCCCACCTCGGAATGTGACTCACGCCGGTGCGGCCAGCCCCGACCGCGCAGTGCCCAGGAGCGCCGGGCGCACCTCTTCGAGCCGTTCGCGCAGCGCGTCGAGGTACGCCGTGACGAGCGGAAGTCGGTAGACGTCGGTCGGCGCGACGAGCCAATACGGCAGCCGGGGCCCGATGAGCCCGGGGAGGACCCGCACGAGGTCGGCTTCCCGGTCGGCGAGGAAGGCCGGGAGCAGCCCGAAGCCCGCCCCCGCGCGGGTCGCCTCGACGTGCACGAAGACGTTCGTGCTGGTGACGGCGTCGACCATCGCGGGCACTTCGTGCCGAGCGTCGTCGAGCACGTCGACCTGGAGCATGGACTCGATGAAGTACACGAGCGGCGCTCCGTCGAGGTCGGAGAGTTCGCGGGGTTCGCCCACGCTGGCGAGATAGTCGCGCGAGGCGTAGAGGCCCAGCACGTAGTCGGCGAGCCGAAAGGCCTGCGCCCGGCGCACCTCGGGACGACCGACGACGACCTCGAGGTCGACGCCCGAACGGTGCGGCGACGCCTGTCGGGTCTGGGCGACGATCTGCAGCGAGATTCCGGGATGCTTGCGGCGAAGCGCTGCCATCGCCGGGGCGGCTATGAAGGCGCTGAAGCCGTCGGTGGCCGAGAGCCGGATAACCCCGCTCACCTCGGCGTCGTCCCCGTCGAGCCGGGCGAGAGCGGCTTCGACGCCTTCGGCGGCGGCGGCGGCGCGCTCGCCGAGGGGTGTGAGTCGCCAGCCGGATGAGCCGCGGACGATGGCGCGAGCGCCGAGCGCGAGCTCGAGCGCCTCGATCCGCCGTGCGACGGTCGTATGGGTGACGCCGAGCTGACGGGCGGCGGTCGTGTAGCGACCGGATCGAGCGACGGCGAGCAGGACGAGCAGGTCGTCGGCGGTCACGCTCGAGTGGGAGAACTGCGCACTCATGTGTGCAGAATTGCACAGATTCGCCGCGCCTGGAAGGAGAACTTCTGCGTTAGCGTTCGAACTCCGAGACCTGGCATCCCTTCAGGCTCGTCTTCCTTCGAAGTAGCAGGAAAGGCAATCACATGCGAGTCATCACTCGGCGTCTGACCCCCGTGGCGATCATCATCGCCACCGGAGTCGTCCTCGCCGGCTGCGCCCCGACAGCTCCCAGCGACGTCGAGGTGGGCGCCCCGGTGCCCGTCGCGATCATCACCTCACAGACCGGGCCGCTCGCGGCCTACGGCGAGGCGTACCTCAACGGCTTCGAAGCCGGGCTCGACTACGCGACCGACGGCACGGGAACCGTCGACGGCCGCGAACTCGACATCACCTTCCTCGATGACGCGGGCGACGCCGACAAGGCCGTCACCCTCGCCAAGGACGTCATCGGCCAGGGCACGCAGATCATCGCGGGCACGGCGTCGTCGGGCATCGCTCTCGCGCTGGCCGAGCAGGCCGCTCAGAACGAGATCCTCTACATCTCGGGTCCGGCCGCAGCCGACGCCATCACCGGCGTCAACGAGTACACCTTCCGGTCGGGCCGCCAGACCTACCAGGATGTCGCGACCGCCGGCACGTTCATCGGTGACCCCGACGGCAAGACCGTCACCGTCTTCGCACAGGACACCGCATTCGGTCAGGGCAACGTCGCGGCCGTGGAGGCCGTGCTCGGCGCACAGGGCGCGACCGTGACGAGCGTGCTCGTGCCGGAGGACGCGACCGAGTTCACCCCGTTCGCCCAACAGGTGCTCGGCACCGGGGCCGACCTGGTGTTCGTGGCCTGGGCGGGTGCCACCTCCGGCGCGATGTGGCAGGCCCTCAGCCAGCAGGGCGTGTTCGACGAGATGCCGGTCGTGACCGGGCTCGGCGACATCGCGACCTACGGCGCCTACGGAGCGGCGAGCGAAGACATCAGCTTCCTTTCGCACTACTTCGGCGGCGCCGCAGGCACCGACGCGGAGGCGGCGATGATCGCGTCCCTCGAAGAGGCCGGTCACGAAGCCGACCTGTTCTCGCCCGACGGCTTCACGGCCGCGCAGATGATCGTGCAGGCGGTTCGTGAAGGTGGCGACACCGTCGACGGGATGATCGCGGCGCTCGAGGGCTGGGAGTTCGACGGGGTCAAGGGCGGCTACACGATCCGCGCCGACGACCACGCGCTCATCCAGCCGATGTTCCAGGCGAGTCTCGTCGCAGACGGTGACGCGTTCGTGCCGGAACTCGTCGAGATCGTCGACGCCGACACCGTCACCCCGCCCGTCGCGGGCTGACGACCGCAACCGACCAGGAGTCCCACTCGTGACCAGCAGTACCGTGCTCGCCGTCGAGCACCTCTCCCTCCAGATCGGGGGCGCGCGCATCATCGATGACGTGTCGCTCGCGGTTCCCGAGGGCGAGATGCTCGGGGTGATCGGTCCGAACGGCGCGGGCAAGACGACCCTGTTCAACCTCGTCTCGGGGGTGATGCGACCCACTGCGGGCCGCATCACCCTCGACCGACGGGACGTCACCACCGACTCCGTCGACCGGCGTGCCCGCGCTGGCCTCGGTCGCAGTTTTCAAACTTCGAACCTCTTCGCCGGACTGACGGCCCACGAGAACGTGCGCCTCGCGGCGCAGGCCGCGCTTGGCGGCTCGTTCTCGCCGTTTCGCACCCCGGGCGTCAGCGACCGGGCGTCCGTCATCGCCGGCGAGCGTCTCGACGAGGTGGGCATGAGCCGGCACGCGGCGACGCTCGCCGGCGGCCTGTCGCACGGCGACAAGCGCAAGCTCGAGATCGCGATGCTGCTCGCGGCCGATCCCCGCGTCATCCTCCTCGACGAGCCGATGGCGGGGGTCGGGTCGGGTGACGTTCCGGGCCTCGTCGAGCTCATCCGCCGCGTGCATCGCGAGCAGGGGCGCACCGTGCTGATGGTCGAACACCACATGGATGTCGTGCTGGGTCTCGTCGATCGAGTCGCCGTCATGCACCACGGCAAACTGCTGGCCTGCGACACCCCCGAGGCCGTGATGGCCGACCCGGTCGTGCAGAGTGCCTACCTCGGGGAGCCGGTGTGAGCGCCCCAGTCGTGAGTGCCCCTGTGCTCCGAGTGCAGGGCCTCGCCGCGACGATCGGCCAGCAGCCGGTCATCGAGCGCATCGACCTCGAGGTTGCCGCCGGTCAGGTCACCGCCATCCTCGGTCGCAATGGTGCCGGCAAGACCAGCACCATCAAGGCGATCCTCGGACTCATCCCGCGCACGGGTCTCGTCGAACTCGCGGGGGAGCGCATCGACGGCCTGCCCACTCATCGCATCGTGCAACGCGGCGTCGGCTACGTACCGGAAGACCGCGAGGTCTTCGCCTCGCTCACCGTCGCCGAGAACCTCCGCCTCGCCGAGCGCGACGCCGCGCCGCGTCGCGAACTCGTCGCCGAACTGTTCCCCGACATCGCCGAGCGATCCGGGCAGCGTGCAGGCACTCTCTCCGGCGGGCAGCAGCAGATGGTGTCGCTCGCCCGCGCCCTGCTCAACGACAACCGCATCCTGCTCGTCGACGAGCCGACGAAGGGGCTCGCACCCAAGCTGGTGACCGAGGTCGCCGCAGCGCTGGAACGTGCCGCGCACGTCGTGCCGATCCTGCTCGTCGAGCAGAACCTCCAGGTGGCCCGCCGACTTGCGGCACAGGTCATCGTCATCGAGAGCGGCCGCACGGTGCACGCCGGACCCGCCGACGAGTTCTTCGCCGACGAAAGCAACGTCGAACGTCTGCTCGGCGTGCACGGGGAGGCGACCCGATGAGCACCATCATCCTGTTGCTGATCACCGGACTCGGGCTCGGCGCCCTCTACTTCCTCGTGGCTTCGGGTCTCTCGCTCATCTACGGGTTGATGGGCGTGCTCAACTTCGCCCACGGCAGTTTCCTCACCCTCGCCGCCTTCCTCGGCTGGGAGACGGCCCGAGCCCTCGGCGCCGACAGCTGGGTCTCGCTCTTCGCGGCGCTCGGGGTGGGAGCGGTGACGGGCGCCGTGTTCGCCGCGGGCACCGAGTTCCTGCTCATCCGGAGGCTCTACGAACGACACATCGAGCAAGTGCTGGTCACGGTCGGCCTCGCGCTCGCGACGGTCGCCCTCTTCGACGGAATCTGGGGCACCGACCCGCAGTTCATTCGCGGGCCGCAGTGGCTCGCCGAGACGACCGAGATCCTCGGGGCGCGCATCCCGAACAACCGGTTCCTGCTCATCGCGGTCGCCGTGCTCGTGCTCGTCGGGATCGTGCTCTTCCTGCGCTACACCCGCTTCGGCCTCATCATCAGGGCTGGTGTCGAGAACCGCTCGATGGTCACGGCGCTCGGCATCGACGTGCGCCGGGCGTTCACCGTGGTGTTCGCGATCGGCGGCGCAGCTGCCGGGATCGGCGGCGTGCTCGCCTCGCACTACTTCGGGTACGTGTCGCCGCAACTCGGCGGGTCGCTGCTCATCTTCGCGTTCATCGTCACCGTCATCGGGGGGCTCGGCTCGCTGCCCGGTGCGGCGCTCGCCTCCGTCGTCGTCGCCGTGCTTCAGCAGTTCGCGAACTTCTACCTCGCGGGCACCGGCGACCTCATGGTCGTGCTGTTGCTCGCAGTGGTGCTGCTGTTGCGCCCGAGCGGCCTGTTCGGGAGGCGCGCATGACCGCGATCCGCACGTTCTTCGGCCGGCCGCTCGTGAGGTGGCTGCTCGGCGGCGCCCTCGTGGCGTTCGTCGCGGTGCTGCCGCTGCTCAACCTCGTCGTGCCCGGGGTGCTCCCGGGGTCGACGTATACGCCCGGCACCCTCCAAGTGCTCGCGCTGGCGCTCATCTTCGCGGCCCTCGCGCTCAGCTATCACGTGCTGTTCGGAATTTCCGGGCTGCTGTCGTTCGGCCATGCGCTGTACTTCGCGATCGGTGCCTACGGACTCGGCATCATCCTCGAACGCACGGGACTGAGCCTGTTGCCGGCGATCGGGCTCACGCTCGTCGGTGCCCTCGTCGCGGCGACGTTGCTCGGCGCGGTGAGCTTGCGCGTCAGCGGTATCTCGTTCGCGATGGTGACGCTCGCCTTCGCGCAGGCCGGCTCGGTGCTCATCCGTCGCAACCCCGACGTGACGGGAGGCGAGGAGGGCCTGGGCCTTCCGACCGAGCAGGTGCCCGACTTCCTCGTCGGTGTCGTCGACACCCGCAACCTGTTCTGGGTCGCCCTCGCGGTGCTCGTCCTGGTCTTCCTCGCGGTGCGCTGGTTCGAGCGTTCCCGCGCGGGGCATGTCGCCGCGGCGGTGCGCGAGAACGAGTTGCGGGTTCGCGTGCTCGGCCTGCCGCCATTCCGGGCGAAGCTCGTCGCCTTCGTCATCGGCTCGGTGCTCGCCGCGATCTCCGGGATGCTCTACCTTCTGCTGCAGAGCGGGGTGACGCCGCGCGCGGTGTCGGCCGACTTCACCCTGACGATCCTCGTCATCGTCGTTCTCGGCGGAGTGGGGTCGCGCTGGGGCGCCGTGATCGGTGCCGTCGTCTACACGCTGCTCGACCAGCGACTCACCGCGCTCGCCGGCTCGGATGCGATCGCGAGTCTGCCCCCGGTGCTGCGGGTGCCCCTCTCGGAACCGCTCTTCATTTTGGGAACCCTGTTCATCCTCGTCGTGCTGTTCCTCCCCGGCGGCATCGTCGGGCTCGCCGGCCGCGTTGGCCGACGGAGCACTGCGAACGACGCCCGTGATCGACTCGAGGAGACGACGTGACCAAGGCTTCAGGCGATCGGGCCGAGAACGATCTGACGGGCAAACGTGCCGTCGTGACGGGTGCCGCGAGCGGCATCGGCGAAGCTGTGGCCCGCGACCTGGCCTCTCGTGGTGCGTTCGTCGTCGTCGCCGACGTCGACGCCGACGGGGCGTCACGGGTCGCGGACGAGATCGCCGGAGAGCCGTGGACCGTCGACCTGGCCGATGTCGATGCGCTCGCGGACCACCGGCTTGAGGCCGACATCCTGGTCAACAACGCCGGCATCCAGACGGTGAGCCCGATCGAGGACTTCGATCCGGCGCGATTCCGGATGATGATCGATCTCATGCTGACCGCGCCGTTCCTGCTCGCTCGGGCCGTGCTGCCCGGGATGTACCGCACGGGCTGGGGTCGGGTCGTGAACGTGTCGTCGGTGCACGGGTTGCGGGCGAGTCCGTTCAAGGCGGCCTACGTCACGGCGAAGCACGGCATGGAGGGGCTCTCGAAGGTCATCGCCCTCGAGGGTGCGCCCCACGGGGTGACGAGCAACTGCGTCAGCCCTGGTTACGTGCGCACCCCCCTCGTCGAGAAGCAGATCGCCGACCAGGCGCGCGTGCACGGCATCCCGGAGTCGGAGGTGATCGAGAAGGTCATGCTCACCGAGAACGCGATCAAACGTCTGCTCGAGCCCGAGGAGGTCGCCGACCTGGTGGCCTGGCTTTGCGGGCCGACGGCGCGCATGGTGACGGGCACCTCCTATGTGATGGACGGCGGCTGGACCGCCCGATGACCAAACTGTCCCGATGAGGGAACTGCGGCTGGATGTCGGTGACGGCGAACTCGCCGTCACCGAGTACGGTCCGGCGGATGCTCCCGCCGTGCTCGCGATCCACGGCATCACGTCGAGTTCCCGCGCCTGGCTGGCTCTCGCCCGACACCTGCCCGACGTGCGGCTCGTCGCCCCCGACCTGCGCGGGCGAGGGCGCAGCTGCGACTTGACCCCGTCGACCGGGCTGCGTCAGCATGCGGCGGATCTCGGCCGCCTGCTCGACGCGCTCGGGCTCGACCGGGTGCCGGTGGTCGCGCACTCGATGGGCGCGTTCGTCGCAGTCGCCCTTGCGGCGCGGCGGCCGGATGTCGTCGCCTCCCTGCTGCTCGTCGACGGCGGGTACCCGCTACAGCGCCCGTCAGGGGTCGTCGACGACGACCTCTCGGCGACGGTGCTCGGGCCGATCGCCGCGCGTCTGAACCGCGACTTCCCCACCCGCGCGGCGTACCTCGACTTCTGGCGCGAGCATCCGGCGTTCCGCGGGGCTTTCACCCCCGACATCGCGGAGTACGCCGACTATGACCTCGTCGGCGAAGCGCCCCACCTGCGCACGGCGAGCACGATCGAGGCCATCGCCGCCGACTCTCTCGATCTCTACGGTCCCGACTGGTACCTCGAGGCGCTTGCGGGCCTCCGCATCCCGGCTCCGCTGTTGCGCGCCCCGCGTGGCCTGCTCGACGAGCCCGGCGGCCTCTATCCCGGGTTGCCCGCGGCGCCGCCGCTCGCCCCCACGATGCGAGTCACCGACGTCGACGACGTCAACCACTACACGATCCTGATGACCGATCCTGGTGCCGGCCTCGTCGCCGACGCCCTTCGCCCCGCCCTCACGCACTCCTGACGCACTCCGAAGGATCCGCCATGACCACCACCCTGTTTGCCGGCATCGTCGCGCACTCCGTCGTCACAGCGCGGCTCACCGCCAACGTTCTCGAGCGGCCGGCTTCGGGCGACCCGGTCGCGACGGTCCTGTTCGTGCATGGCAACGTCTCGTCGTCGCTCTTCTTCCAACCGACGATGCTCGCGCTCCCGGCCGGGGTCCGCGCGCTCGCGGTCGACCTGCGCGGTTTCGGCGACAGCGAGACGCTGCCGGTCGACGCCACCCGGGGCCTGCGCGACTTCTCCGACGACGTGCTGAGCGTGCTCGACACGCTCGCGCTTGATCGGGTGCATCTCGTCGGCTGGAGCATGGGCGCCGGGGTCGTCATGTCGCTGCTGCTCGACGCTCCGGAGCGCGTGCTGTCAGTCACCCTCGAAGCGCCCGTCTCGCCGTACGGTTTCGGGGGAACGCACGGCCCCGACGGCGCGCGCACCACCGCTGACGGTGCCGGCACCGGGGGTGGGGGAGCGAATCCGGACTTCATCGCCCGGCTCGAAGCGGGTGACACGAGCGCCGACGAGCAGACCTCCCCACGCAGCGTCTACCGGTCGGCGTATGTCGCCAGGCCCGAGCTGCAGGAAGCGCACGAAGACACCTGGGTCGCGTCGATGCTGACGACGAAGACCGGCCCCGACAACTACCCGGGCGACTCGGTGGCATCCAAGAACTGGCCCGGGTTCGCCGCGGGCACTCGCGGCGTGCTGAACACGATGGCACCGCAGCACTTCGACGTCTCGGGGATCGCCGATCTCGCGCTCAAGCCGCCGATCCTGTGGATCCACGGCGACAAAGACGCGATCGTGTCGGACGGCTCATTCTTCGACCTCAACATGCTCGGCCAGGTCGGCGTCATCCCGGGCTGGCCGGGTGCCGACGTCGCACCGCCGCAGCCGATGAAGGTGCAGACCCGCGCGGTGCTCGACCGCTACCGGGCCAACGGCGGGACCTACCGCGAGGTCGCCCTGCCCGACGCGGGTCACGCCCCGCACCTCGACGAGGCCGCGACCTTCGACGCCGAGCTCGCACAGCACATCGCGGGGGTAGCCGCCTAAGCTCGACACGTGCCCGCCGTCAACATCGGAATGCCGAAGGCAGCTCCCGAAACCCTCGCCCCGCGCCGCAAGAGCCGCCAGATCAAGGTCGGCAAGGTGCTGGTCGGCGGCGACGCCCAGGTGAGCGTGCAGTCGATGACGACGACGCCGACCACGAACATCAACGCGACGCTTCAGCAGATCGCCGAGCTCACTGCCTCCGGGTGCGACATCGTGCGGGTCGCGGTACCGAGTCAAGACGACGCCGACGTGCTGCACATCATCGCCAAGAAGAGCCAGATCCCGGTCATCGCCGACATCCATTTCCAGCCGAAGTACGTCTTTCAGGCGATCGATGCGGGCTGCGCCGCTGTACGCGTCAACCCGGGCAACATCCGCAAGTTCGACGATCAGGTCGGCGCGATCGCGAAGGCTGCCAAGGATGCCGGAGTGAGTCTGCGCATCGGCGTCAACGCCGGGTCGCTCGATCCCCGCCTGCTCGAGAAGTACGGCAAGGCGACCCCCGAGGCGCTCGCCGAGAGCGCGATGTGGGAGGCGAGCCTGTTCGAGGAGCACGACTTCCACGACTTCAAGATCTCGGTCAAACACAATGACCCGGTGATCATGGTGAAGGCCTACCGGCTGCTCGCGGCCGCAGGCGACTGGCCGCTGCACCTCGGCGTGACCGAGGCCGGGCCGGCGTTCCAAGGCACCATCAAGAGCGCGACCGCGTTCGGCATCCTGCTCTCTGAAGGGATCGGCGACACCATTCGCGTCTCGCTGTCCGCTCCGCCGGTCGAAGAGGTGAAGGTGGGCCTGCAGATCCTGCAGTCGCTCAACCTGCGCGAGCGCAAGCTCGAGATCGTCTCCTGCCCGTCGTGCGGACGCGCCCAGGTGGATGTCTACACCCTCGCCGACAGCGTGACCGAGGGGCTTCAGGGCATGACCGTGCCGCTCCGTGTCGCCGTCATGGGCTGCGTCGTCAACGGGCCGGGTGAGGCTCGGGAAGCCGACCTCGGCGTCGCCTCGGGCAACGGCAAGGGCCAGATCTTCGTCAAGGGCGAGGTCATCAAGACCGTTCCGGAGTCCGAAATCGTCGCGACGCTCATTGAGGAAGCGCAGCGGCTCGCGGCGGCGATGCCGGCGGATGCCCTCGGCTCGCCCGAGGTCGTCACCGCCTGAGCCGGTGTGCGCCCCTTCAGCGGCCCTCGAGCAGAGTGATGAGCGAGGCGAGATCCGCCTCGATGTCGCGCTGCACACCGTCGCCGAGGCGCGCCGCCCAGTCGATCTCGTGCGGCCCATCCAGCTCTGCGGTGACCAGCAGCGAACTGCCGGCGGCTGTGGGTCGCGCCTCGTGGCGCACCGTGAGCCGGGCGCCGTCAAGAAGCGTCGTGTCGGCATAGACGCGGTCGGGCACGACCTCGCTCACTTCGAACGGTGCCGGATCTCCGGCGAGCGACTTGAGCTCGCCGCGTGCCCCCACCTCGAACGGCTCGTCGAGCCGGAGGAACTCCATGCATGTGCTCCATTCGATGTGGGTGTCGAGATCGCACCAGCGCGCGAAGAAGTGCTCGGGTCGCGCGTGCGACGTTCCGGTGACCCGCGCGATCTCGATCATGCGGCCAGCTTGCCCGCAGCCACCGACCAAGCTCCGCGTCGAGTCGGGCGAAACCGGGCTTTCCCGCCGAACTAGGGTGGAGGGCGTGTCAACGCGCCTCTCCCAGCTCTTCGTACGCACGCTGCGCGAAGACCCCTCCGACGCCGAGGTGTCGAGCCACCGGCTGCTCGTTCGCGCGGGCTACATCCGCCGTCAGGCGCCCGGAATCTTCTCCTGGCTGCCGCTCGGGCTCAAGGTGCGCCGCAAGATCGAGGCCGTCATCCGCGAAGAGATGGCTGCGGTGGGCGCCCAAGAGGTGCTCTTCCCTGCGCTGCTGCCGCGTGAACCGTACGAGGCAACCGGCCGTTGGGAGGAGTACGGCGACGGCATCTTCCGCCTGAAGGACCGCAAGGGCGCCGACTATCTGCTCGCGCCGACCCATGAGGAGGTTTTCACGCTGCTCGTGAAAGACCTCTACAACTCGTACAAAGACCTGCCGCTGTCGATCTACCAGATTCAGGACAAGTACCGGGATGAGGCCCGCCCGCGGGCTGGCCTCCTGCGCGGACGCGAGTTCTCGATGAAGGACGCCTACTCGTTCGACTACACCGACGCCGGCCTCGAAGCCTCCTACCAGGCTCAGCGCGACGCGTACGAGCGCATCTTCACCCGCCTCGGGCTGGAATACGTCATCGTGCAGGCCGACGCCGGCGCGATGGGCGGTTCGCGCTCGGAGGAGTTCCTGCACCCCACCCCGATCGGCGAAGACACCTTCGTGAGAAGCGCCGGGGGCTATGCCGCGAACGTCGAGGCCTTCACGACCCTTCCGCCGGTTCTGGATGTCGACATCTCAACGCTCCCGCCCGCCAAGGTTTTGCCCTCACCCGGCACTCCCACGATCCAGACCCTCGTCGACCTCGCCAACGCCGAGTACCCGAAGCCTGGGGACGCCTGGACCGCCGCCGACACCCTGAAGAACGTCGTGCTCGCGCTCACCCATGTCGACGGCACCCGCGAGATCGTCGTGGTCGGCCTGCCCGGCGATCGGGATGTCGACATGAAGCGCGCCGAGGTTGCGTTCGCGCCTGCCGAGGTGGAGGCCGCGACCGAGGCCGACTTCGAGAAGAACCCCCTTGTCGTGAAGGGCTACATCGGCCCCTGGTCGGCTCTCGGGCCGTTCCTCGGCGAGGAGTCGGCGACCGGCATCCGGTATCTGCTCGACTCGCGGGTCGTCGACGGCACCGACTGGATCACCGGTGCCAACGAAGACGAAGCCCACGTCTTCGGCCTCGTCGCTGGGCGCGACTTCTTCGGCGACGGCTGGGTCGAGGTGGCCGCCATGCGCGCCGGAGACCCCGCGCCCGACGGC
>CAZCEE010000019.1:0-17717 GCA_964497165.1 uncultured Schumannella sp.
GCGGCATCCATCACGGTTGTCAGCTGCTCGTCGCTCAACTCGCGGCGCCTCGTGAGCAGGGGGAGCAGCCCGCGTTCCGAGATGACGTGCAAGTCGGTGCCGTCCCACCCTGGGGGCGCCTTCACGGTCAGCGACTCGGGGTCGACGAACACGAGAGCCGAGAAGACCGGCACCGCGAAACCCGTCGGCACGAAACCATCGTCGCGCCACGATCGGCGAGTGGCGCTGCGCAGGAACTAGGCAGCGCCTGGAAGGCGGAGTTGCTGCGCGCGCCTGAAACCTCAGCCCCAGAAGATCGGGTCGCCGCTGTCGGCGATGTAGTCGAGGAGTGACTGCACGTTCTTCGTCGGGCGCTTGCGCGTGTACTCATGGAATTTGAGGTTGCGGTCTCGCCAATAGAGCGACCACAAACCAGTCGAGGCGGTGAAGCGGAGCCGGGCGATGGGGAATCGTGTCCACTCGCGATCAGAGCCATCCCATGGGGGGCGGGTTTCGATGATCGTGACATGACGGTCGGCGATGTCGCACTCGACCCGAAGCTGATCCCAAAGATGCTGCGGCACCCGGGTGCGGCACCAGCGCCCGATGCTGAGCGCGTCTGATTCGGGGATGGCCATGCGCCTACCTTCTCAAGCTCACGGAGGGGCGAACAACCACGGAATGACGCCGACCCCTTCTAGGCTGAAAGCCAACAGGGGTCCGGAGAGGAGTACAGAGATGAGCGCGCGCGTAGCTGTCGCACCCTCCGTGCTGCGCTGGGCTCAGGAGCGCTCCAAACGCGATGACGGCGCCTATGAGCGCAAGTTCCCGGCCTGGCAGTACTGGGTGGCCGGACAGAAAGAACCGACGATCAAGCAGGTCGCTGACATCGCCAGCTACTCCCACCTGCCCTTCGGCATCTTTTTTCTTGACCAACCGCCCGAGATCGAACTTCCCATCCCCGACTACCGCCTCGGCCGCGAAGGCGACGAGGCTGCCCCGAGCCAAGACCTTCTCGACGTCATCGACCTGAGTGTGCAGCGTCAGGCGTGGTTCCGAGACCACGCAGTCAAACTCGGGCTCGGGGCAGCGTCTGTGACTCACGCAACGCTCGAAGACGAGCCGAGTGCCGTGGCCGCGGTCGCCGCGCGAGAGCTCGACTACACCGTCGCCGGACGAGCCCGTATGACTCGTGAGGCCGCCCGCAACCACCTGCGGCGGCGCTTCGAGGAGAGCGGAGGGCTCGCAGTCATCACGAGCATGGTCGGGAACGACAACCACCGGATGCTCGATCGCGGCGAGTTCCGCGGCTTCACCCTCGCCGACGAAATTGCTCCGCTCATCTTCGTCAACGCCAGCGACGAATCCCTCGGCGGGCAGATCTTCACGTTCATGCACGAGTACGCGCACGTCGTTCTGCGCGCCACAGGGATCAGCGACGAGGATCCAGCCGTCAAAGCCACCGGTGTCGAGGCGTGGTGTAACGCCGTCGCCGCGGAGGTGCTGGTGCCGGCTGCTGATCTCCGTGAGCAATTTAGGCCCGACGCGCCGCTGGCCGGGGAGCTAGACCGCCTGTCTGGCAGGTATCTGTGCAGCACGCTCGTGATTCTGCTCAAGGCGAGGGACCTGAATCTGGTGCCGAGTGCTGGATTCGACGCGGTCTATCGAACAGAAGAGCGGCGGGCCACTGAGGCCTTCGAACTCAGGCGCGCGCAAAGCGGCGGCGGCGAGTTCTACGCGAACCAACCCTTCCGCATCGGTGAACGACTTTCTCGCGCCGTGCTCTCCGATGTGCGGGAGGGCGGGACTACCTACACCGAGGCGTTCCGGATTCTGGGATTGCGCAATGTCGAGCAGCTGAATAAGTACGCGACCCATCTAGGTATCTGATGTTTCTGCTCGATGCCAATGTGTTCATCACCGCGAAGAACACCTACTACGGCACCGACTTCGCTCCCGGCTTCTGGGAGTGGTTGGCCGCCGAGTATCGGGTCGTCGGCATCCGATCGGTCACCGCAGTCAGAGACGAACTGCTGGCGCAGGAAGACGAGCTGTCGGACTGGGCTCGACGCCTTCCCGACGACTTCTGGCTCTAGGAGGGCGCATCCGACATCGCCTCGCTGAGGGCGCTCGCGACGTGGACGATGACCGGTGAGCCGCGGTTTCTCACGCAAGCGCGCACCGACTTCCTGGCGAAAGCCGACTACCGACTGGTGGCAATGGCTCATGCCGGGAAGCACGTCGTCGTCACACACGAGACCTCGGCGCCCGACTCGAGGCGAGTCATCAAGATCCCCGACGCTTGCAGTGCTTTCAAGGTGGAGTGCCGGGAGCCGTTCGGGCTGTTTCGGGAACTTGGGTTGAAGTTGGTACGCCCTACGGGCGCTGGGCCGGCACCGCCCGCGCTCGATGCGCCCATCGCATCCTGACGCCTCGAATCTGAGAGCAGACCGACGAAGGGCCGGACCGACGGCGTCGCGGAGTGCCTGGAACTCCTGGGTGAGGTGCGTACCCGGGCGGGACGGTTGCGGGGAGCGGTGCCAGGTTTCCGCGCGAAGCGCGGCATCCATCACGGTTGTCAGCTGCTCGTCGCTCAACTCGCGGCGCCTCGTGACGAGGGGGAGCAGCCCGCGGTCCGAGATGACGTGCAGGTCGGTGCCGTCCCACCCTGGGGGTGCCTTCACGGTCAGCGACGCGGGGTCGACGAACACGAGAGCCGAGAAGACCGGCACCGCGAAACCCGTCGCCCGCGAGAGTGCGGCGGATGCTCGCTGAAGTTCAGCCATCGAGTTGTGCGGGAGGAACCTGGGCTGGTTTCGACACGCCGCTTCGCGGCTACTCAACCAGCGAGAGGCGCGGAGGTCGGCGGTATCCTCGACCCATGAGTGCGGTGACGGGACAGGCGGAGGTGCTTCGCGAGTCGATCGCTGCCCACCGCGCTGCGCTCGCCGAGATTCTGGATCGCTACGGGGCGAGCAATCCGCGCCTCTTCGGCTCGGTAGCCCGTGGTGATGCACGAGTGGGCAGCGATGTCGACGTGCTGGTCGACCTCGACCTCGACCCTGACGCGGGCAACGCGTTGCTGCGCATCGCCGGCATTGGCGAAGAGTTCAGTCGCGTTCTCGGAGTCCAAGTGGACGTCGTCACCGACTCCCTGCTGCGTGAGCCCGTGTCGGCGAGTGCTCGTCGGGAAGCAGTCGCTCTGTGAGTCGATCCGCGAAGGAGCGGTTCGCCGACATCCTCAGCGCGATCGACCGGTGTCTCGAGTACCGCCCCTACCTCGATGACGCGTCAGCGCAGATCGCGTCAATGGCGTACGACGCCGTGCTACGAAACCTTGCTGTCATCGGTGAAGCGGTGCGGGCGCTTCCCGAGTCGGAGACTGCGTCAATGCCGCAGGTGCCGTGGGTGTCGATCGCGGGCCTTCGCAACGTCGTCGTGCACGAGTACTTTCGCGTCAATCCGGAACTGATCCGCGACATCGTCGACGGGCAGCTCGTCCCGCTTGCTGAGGCTCTGCGGCGCGCATCTGACTGAACTGCGGGCGTCTCGGCTAGCCCGGGATGAGTCAGAGGCGGTCGACGGCACTCACGACAGCTTCGCGCGGTCGAGTGCGGCAAGGAGGCTGGGGCGGCGACGGTAGCGGTCGCGCAAGTCGGCAAGCACGTCGTTGACCTCCGCGAGTGCCTCCGGACCGGTGGTGAGGGCGGATGCTCGGATCTTGATGAGGTCGCGGGCGGCGGGCCGGTACTTGCGGGTGTCGGCCACTTCGAGGGATGCGGCGACGAACTGCAATTGCACGCGGATCGCCCCCGTCGGGTCGATCGGCAGGTAGGCCTTCGCTAGCTGGCCCCAGAGCTGATCGTCGGTGAGACCGAGCCGGTGCGCGCTCTCCCACGCGGTGCCGACGTCGCGGAGCGTCTCGAGCTGGAGACGCACGAGTTCTCTCGGTTGCGGCTCCAAGGTGGCTTGCACGTCGTCGAGCACGTCTCGGCCAACGGTCTCGACCAGTCGTGCGCCCGTGCCGGCGCTCGGCCAGCGGTCGAAGATGGTGCGTGCAGCGTCAGGCAGGTCGAGCGGTCGGCACGTCGTCAGTAGTCGCCACCAACGTTCTGCTGCGCGACGCGACTGGTGGCCGTGGTCGAACAGCGTCGCCCGTGCAGCCCACTCGATCGCGAGGTCATCCCGGCCGATCTCTTCGAAGGCCTCCGCGACATCTTCGAACCAGGCGGCGACACGGCCGTCGCGGAGGTGTGTTCGGATGATCGCCTCGATGTCGCGGTCGAGCACCGCGAAGCGTTGGTCGAACCAAGTGAGGAGATGCTCGCGGTGGTCGAATGTGCGCGCGGTTCCGTGAGCGCGCGCATCATCGAACTCGCGGCGCAGCGCCTCCACCCGCTCGTGTAGGCGAGCGCGCCCGCGGTCGCCCAGCGCCGGCGCGTAGGCGACCGGGTCGAGCTCGAAATAGTCGACCTCGTCGTCGAAGTGGAAGTCGAACATCCAGTCAGCGAGCTTCACCGGCGGCGTCTCGGCCAGAGCGGCAGCGCGCGGATGCAGAGCGGTGAGGCGTCGGCACGCGTCGCCGATGATGCCTGCCGAGTCGTCGGCCCGAGCGATGACCCGGATGGCGCTCGCGAGTGCGCGATGCGTGACCTGATAGACCTCGCGCGGGCTCGGCTCGGTGCCGCCGTACTCTGACGCGATCAGATTCGGATCATCGAGCGCGGTCTCGAGAATGTCGATGGCGTCGTGCATCTGCTCACCGTGTTCGTTCGACACGCTGTAGCGCCAGAGGTCACGGCTGCGCGAACGGATCAGCGGGAGCACGAGATCGGCGAGCAGAACGGCTGTCGGCACGGGGCCAGGGTAGGCGAAAAGCTCGCTGCTCGGTGGCGGGTTTCCGCGCTGAGCGCGGCATCCATCACGGTTGTCAGCTGCTCGTCGCTCAACTCGCGGCGCCCGTCAACTCAGTCGTCGTAATGGAAACGTGCCTGCAGGATCACCAGGTCGTCGCCGATGACCCGGTAGACGAGTCGGTGTTCCTGATTGATGCGGCGCGACCACACATTGCTGGCTCGGTGCTTCAGCCGCTCCGGCTGGCCGCGCCCATCGCCCGGGTCACGCAGCGCGTCATCGATCAGAACATTGATGCGCGTGACGAGTCGTCGGTCGTTCTTCTGCCACCACTGGTAGTCCTCCCAGCCAACAGGGTCGAAGACGAGCCTCACGCTCGGTCGAGCTCGTGCGCCGCGTAGTCGCCGCGTTCGGAACGATCGATCGCCTCCGACAGCCGACGCGCGTTCGCCGGAGTCGAGAACAAGTACATGGTGGTTTGCCATGCCTCGTAGTCCTCTTCGGAGATGAGGACTCCGTTGCCGGCCTTCGAGGTGATGGTGATCGCGCTGTGGTCGTCGTTGACCTGACCCAGGAGGGGGAACAGCGACTTACGGGCATCGCTTGCCGTGATGGTGGTCATGATCGCTTCCCCAATCGGATACTTGTACCAGAAACCGTACCACGCTGCTTGGCGTCACGCCGAAATGAGCGACGGGATGCTGGCCAGCTCCGCTCCGTGACCGTGGAGTGCGACATCCAAGTCGTAACGGTTCTGAAGGTTCAGCCAGAAGCGGTCGGATGTGCCGAGCGCCCGCGACAGGCGCAGGGCGGTGTCGGGCGAGATGCTGCGCTTACCGTGCACGATCTCGTTGATGCGACGCGCGGGCACACTGATCGTCGCGGCGAGACGGTACTGCGAGATGCCGAGAGGGTTCAGAAACTCCTCGAGCAGGATCTCGCACCGCGTCCTCCCCAGTGTCGCCTGACGCGGCTTCATTCACCGATCGAGGCGGGGGCGGCCGCAGTGAGCCGCCGTTGCGAACAATCGGGGGATGGAGATCGTTCGCGCCGCATCCACCGCTGACTTCCTCGCGATGGTTCCCGCGCTCGCCGGGTTTGCGCCTCACCGTAGCGTCGTCTGTGTGCCGTTCACCGGCAAGCGCACTGCAGAGCCGATCATGCGGGTCGACCTTCCGCAACGTCGCCGCGAGAGCGACTTTCGCAACCTGGCCGGCTACCTGATCGGCATCCTGAGCCGACTGCGCGCCGTCGACCGGGTGGCGATCGTCGTGTACACCGACCTCGACTTCGAGTCTGAGCGCGGCATCCCCTTTCTCGACCTCGGGCGCGCACTCGAGAAAGCCTTTCGGCGCGCGGGGTTCGACATCGTCGAAAGTGCCTGCATCGCAAACGACGGATGGGGGAGCTACCTCGAGCGGGCGCACCAGCACGAGGGGCGGCCGCTCGCCGAGATCGCCGAGAGCCCGGTGGGGAGTCGAGCGGATGTCGTCGCGGGTGCACGGCGAGCGGTAGCCGCGCACGCCGAGATTCCGGATGCCGACGAGGAACGGCGTTCAAGCGTGGCGACCCTCTTGGATCAGGGTTCGGATCTCCCGATCGAGACGCTCGACCTCATTGAGGTTTTCGAAGACGCGATGGCGGCCGATGAGCTCACTCCGGTTGCAGCAGCGGGGCTGCTGTGGGTCGCGCAAGCGCCTTCCGCACGGGATGTGATGCTGTTGCAGGCCGCCTATGGGGAAGAGGTCGGCGCGTACGCCTTCGCGGAGCAGTGGCGAATGACGCAGATCAAGCGACAGACCGGGGAGTCGATGGACGAGATTGCTCGACGAGAGCTGTCGGCACCCGAGACGCGCGAACAGGCCACCGTCATTTCGTCGCTCATGATGGGCACTACCGAGCGCATGCCGGATTGGTCGCGGCTTGAGCGCGCGTGCGAGCTGTATCGCGAACTTGCCTCCCTCTCGCCAGCCGACGCAGTGTCGCCCGTGTTGACCTCCCTCGCCTGGTTCAACTGGGCGCTCGGGCGAGGGAGTGCGGCGGGCGACCTTCTCGATCGGGTGCTCGCGACCGACCCGGAGTACGGGCTGGCCGGGCTGCTGCGCACCTGGTTCGCATCGGGCGCGATCCCTGAGTGGCTGTTCAATCGTCGGCAAGCTGCGTCGGCATGACACGTCCGGCGAGCGTCCTGTGTATATCTGTGCTATACGTATAGTCGTGCTATACAGTACGTAGGTGATCAAGTCCTTCCGCCACCTGCCGGCGGCGTGGAAACCGCATCCGCTGGCTGGAGATCTGGCGGGGTTGCACGCGATCTCGGTGAGCGGCAACTGGCGTCTCACCTTCGAATTCGACGGCAGCGACGTGCGCCTCGTCGACTACCGGGGCTACCACTGAGAGCAGAACCACGATGAGCGCCATGTACAGCCCCCCGCACCCGGGCGAACTACTCGACGACTACCTCAACGGTGTGTCGATCGCCGAAGCTGCCCGCCGACTGGGGGTCACGCGTGCGACCCTCTCGCGCATCCGTCACGGTCACGCCGGAGTGACTGCCGAGATGGCCGTGCGGTTCGGCGAACTCTTCGGCACGAGCGCCGAACTGTGGCTCGGGTTGCAGACCGCCCACGACCTCTGGGTCGAGCGGCAGAAACCGCGGCCGAAGATCCTCGCGCTCGCGGGCTGAGCCCGGGACCCTCCCGTGTTCCGAAACTGGGGCATTTGTTCCGTACTTGGCGGGGAAGTGTCTTGACAGAAATAGTCGCCTAGGCGAATAATTATGTCATGACCGACATGTCGACAGCGGAAGCAGCGCGGCGCCTCGGGGTGTCTCGGCGTGAAGTGCAACGCCTGGTGCGCGCCGGAGATCTGGCCGCGACCCGCACGGTCGGCGACGCGTATCTCATCGACCCGCTCGCGGCGAATGCCCGAGCGCGGGCCGACGTCGAGCGCGGGCGCCCCTGGTCGCCCGAGGTCGCCTGGGGTGCGCTCTGGATTCTGTCTGGGCTCGAAACGCCGTGGCTCGACTACTTTCAGCGCCGCCGACTCGACCAACGACTCGCCAACATCACCGTCGATCGCCTGCTCGCCTCCACCCGTCGGCGTGCAACCGTGGCGCGCTATCGGGGCGCCAGGACCGCGGTCGACGGGATGCGGCGTTCCCTCGTGCTGACCGGCGTCAGCGCGCCCGCGGCCCTGGCGACCGAACTCGTCCGCGACGAATCCACAGCGGACGGCTATACCAACGACGCAGGCGCACGAGAGCTCGTCAAGCGGTGGGCGCTGACGGCTGATCGCACCGGCGCCATCGTCGTTCGGGCCACCTCGTTCAGCGACATGCTGAAGGCACGCGAGGTGATGCCCGTCGCAGTCGTCGCTGCAGACCTCGCCGGTTCACTCGAAACTCGCGAGCGAGAAGCCGGCCGTCGCGCTCTCGAAGAGATGCTGGCGTGAGCGTCCGTCTCGACCCACCGGTCGGCGGCTGGCACGAGCCGTGGCCGACCGTCTTCGAGATCGCGGCGAAGCTCGCGCCCGCCGCGCCGGTATTGGTAGGCGGGTTGATGGTGCAAGTGCATGCGCAGCTGGCCGACATCGGCGAGCTGCGACCAACGAGGGATGTCGACATCCTGATTGACCTCCTCGCCGGCGACGCGACGGTCGCGCAGGTCGCCGGGCAGTTGCGGCAGATCGGATTCGAGCTGCGGATACCGCTCACCGACGGCGCTCCCGCACACCGCTTCATCCGCGGCGACGATGTCGTCGACCTGTTGGTGCCCGATCACCAGAGACCCACGCCTCGCCTTGGTGGTCGTTCGGCCATGCAAATCGACGCAGGCCGCCAGGCCCTCGGGCGGCTGCTCGAAATCGAAGCCGACACCAGCGACGGGCTGGTCACGATACGCATCCCGGATCTGTTGGGTGCGCTGATTCTCAAAGCCGCCGCTCATCGAGTCGACCCGCGGGACCGTGATCGGCATCTGCGTGACGCCGCACTTCTTGCCGCAGCGATCGACGATCCCCTCGTTGAACGCGATCGGATGACGAGCAGCGACCTCGCACGAGCTGAGTACATCGCCGCAGAACTGGCCGACCCGTTTCAGGATGCGTGGCAACTGCTTTCCGAGGATGCCCGGGAGCGGGGCCGTGACACCATCCAGATTCTCGCCAGCACGGGCAGACTGGGCGCGTGAACCTCACCCCTGAACAACGCGACCGTGCGGTGGCGGTAGGCGCTCGACGACGCCGACATGCGGGGCGCGGTGGAACCTCCACGGAGTCCACCAATCGGGCGAAGAGCGCGCCCGCGTTGCTCCACCGCCGCGAGGCAACAGTCTCACCAGGGTGACGGGCGCTCCTCGTCGCGGGTGGCATCCGACGGGAACGTCTCCAACTCGGTACCGCCCGCACGGATGCACAGCCAGGTGAGCGGCTCCGGGCTGTCGGGCACCGCACGCCACGTACGCATCACACCCTGACCGACGCGGATGGCCGTACCCGGCCCCACCGGAACCACCTCGTCGTCGAGCCCCATCTCGCCGCGGCCCGTGAGGAACACGTACAACTCCTCGAGGTCGGAGTGCGAATGCCAGTAGCCGGCCTGCTCGCCGGGTACGTAGGAGTTCGCGGTCAGTCCGATGTACTGCATGTCGACCTCGTGATCGATCACCCGCCGGCCGTCACGAGAAGTCGTCGGCCGGAAGCCTCCGTAGTGGTTGCGCCAGTCCGTCAGCGCGCCGAGTTCGATGACTTCGTGGTTCATCCGTGTGGTCATGCTTCGATCTTGCACCCGTACGGTGGGGGCATGCTCGCTCTGCCCGGTGTGCCCGCCGATCTGCTGCCCGCCGATCTGTTGGCGACGATTGCGCTGTCGGCATCCAGCGTTCTGCTCGGGTTCGGGTTGCCGCTCGTCGCGGGGCTCGCGATTCTCGGGCTCGTGCGCGGGTTCCTCGAGAACCGGTGGCGGGAGTTCATGCTCGGTCTGCTGTTGGTGGTTGTGCTTGTGGCTGCCGGGGTGGCTCTGCGGGCGTGGGGTGCAGGGTTGGTGCCGGCTTCGGAGCTGGGGGCGGCCAATACGACGGCTGCTTTCGTGTTCACCGCCGTCACGCCGCCGGGGGTTGTGCTTGGGGTGCTACTTGTCGTCGTCGGGTTGTTGCGGCGGTATGTGGGGCGGTCGCGGTCTTCTCGTTGAGGCGTCTCGGTGAGTCCTCCACAGGGGCGTTTGGGTCGACTTCTTGTACTTTCGAAAGTTTGTTCTCCTTGGGAGAATGGGGTTCGGAAGGATTACTCTCATGACCTCGACCACCGCTCTCGCCACCGCCGTTGCGGCGCTGCGTGATGTGCCGCGGTCTGTCTCGGGGTGTCGCGCGGCGTCGGATGCGGCCCTCATGGAGTGGCTGCGGCTCGCGGGTGAGGCTCGCAAGCTGGCGGATGCGCAGGTCGCCCTCGCGGCGGGAGAGCTCGAGCGGCGGTCTGATCCTCTTCTTGGGGGCGCGGGGCTGGCGCGACGTGAAGGTGCGCGCACGCCCGAAGAGTTGCTGCGGGCGACGACCGGAACGACAGGTCGGGATGCCGTAGTAGCTCTGCGCGTCGGTCGCCTGGTGCAGGCCGAGGGGGATGTGCTCGGCGACGCTGTCGTCAAAGGGGCGGTGTCGGTGCCTGCGGCGGAAGCGATTCGCGCGGGGCTGGACGGGGCGGCGGCACCTCCGGAATTGATCGCTGAGGCGACCGAACTGCTCTGCGCGGAGGCGCCGACCCTTGACCCCGATCGGTTGCACAAGCGGGCCCGTGAAGTGCGGGATGAACTCGATGAGGCGGGTATCGCGTCGCGGGAGGCCGTGTTGCGGGGGCGGCGGTCGATCCGGCGGATCGACTTTCGCGACGGCATGAAACGGCTCATCTGGGATTACGACCCCCTCACCGCCGGGGTGGTCGACGAGATTTACGACCGTGCGACGTCACCGCGTCGGGGTGGTCCGCGGTTCGTCGATACCGATTCGGTGAAACGGGCTGAGGAGCTCGAGCGTGATGAGCGAACGGTGGAGCAGATCGCGTCTGACGCGTTCACCGAGCTGCTGCGGCAAGCGGGTGGGCTCGATTCTTCGGTGCTTCTGGGCCGCGGCGTGCCGGCCGTGCGGGTGCTGGTGTCGGCATCCGATCTGGCCGCGGGTGTCGGGCACGGGGTGATCGAAGGATCGAACGAAGCCGTCTCGATCGGTACGGTGCAGGCTCTGGCGTGCGCCAACGGCACGCAGCCCGCGCTTCTCGACTCGCTCGGCGACGTGCTCGACCTTGGGCGCGAGCAACGACTGTTTACGCGCCACCAGCGGGTCGCCCTCGCGATCCGCGACGGTGGGTGCCTATGGTCCGGCTGCGAACGGCCGCCCTCCTGGTGTGAAGCCCACCACATCGACCACTACGCCGAAGGCGGGTGCACAGACCTCGAGCGGGGAGTGTTGCTCTGCCGGCACCACCACCTGAAGCTGCACAACGAAGGGTGGGCCATCCGCCGCAAGGATGGGCGGTTGTGGCTCGAACCGCCACCGGAATCCGGGCGACCGGGAGTTTGGTTGACCACGAAATCCCGGGCGATGCGGGAACACCTTGCTCGAAGTCACCCACCGGGTCAGCGGCCGGGTCAGAGGCCGGGTGAGCCGCCGGGTCGGGGGCAGAGTGAGCCGCCGGGTGAGCCGCCCGCTCGGGGGCAGACTCCGAGTCCGCTCCCAGCAGTCACCGAGCATCAGCCGTCGATGATCGGAACATGAGCCGACGATCGTTGCCGTTCAGATCGTTGCCGTTCAGAACGCTGCCGTTCGCCCTATTCGGGATGGCGTACCTCGCGGTCGTCGGAGTGATCACCCTCGGACCGACGCTCTGGCGCACCCTTCCGAACCGGGGCGACTACGACGTGCTGTCCCCGTCGATCTGGTTCGACCCCGACACCTGGGTGCGGCTCGGGTCACCCGAATTCGTCGCCAACATCCTGCTGTTCATCCCGCTCGGGCTGCTCGCGCGACTCGCCGCCCCGCGTGCCACCTGGCTGGGCGCCACCATCGTCGGCGGAACAGTGTCGGTTGCCATCGAGGTGCTTCAGATGTGGACGCCGCGAGTATCCGACCCGCGCGACATCGTCGCCAACACCCTCGGCGCCCTCGCCGGGGCACTGCTCGGCGCTGCCATCTCAGGAATCGTGCGGCGGGTGCAGCGCGGCGTGAACCGTCCCCGCCTCACCCTTGCGGCGAATCGGCCCCCGGCGGGGTGACCTCGGGTGGGGTGCCCGTCGGCCGGGTGACCTCGGGTGGGGTGGGCTTCGGCGGGGTGGGCTTCGGCGGGGTGACCTCCCGTGGGGTGGCCTCCGGCGGAGTGACCGCCTCCGAAGTGTTGCTCGCCATCTCGCCATCGGAGGTCGGCATGTTCTGATCGTCCAACTGCCCGTCGGGCGCCGCCGAGTCCGCCCGGTCGGAATCGGGCATCAGAGCACTTCGGTTCCGGCGGCGTGCCACACGCCCGACGCGGGCCCCGTGCCGTCATCCGACTGCTCAGGGGCGAGCGGCGGCGGCTCCGCCGCGTCAACCGGAGAGTTCGGCTCCACCGTTGGCTCCACCGGCGTTGGCTCGGACGGAAAAAGCGGCTCGGAGGGGAAGAGCGGTTCAGACGGCTCCGCCGGAACCGTCGACGGGGCGTCAGGGCCGGGAGTGTCGGGGCTTGGTGCTTCCGGCGCACCGGGCACACCCGGCTCGAAAGGCTCACCCGGAGGGGAAATGGATGCATCCGCCGAGAAGACACCGAAATCGTCGCTCGCCGGTACGGAGTCCATGCTGTGGCGTCCCATGCTTCGATCCTTCCGGAACTCCCACGTCGATGCCCCAGCTGGGCGGAGGAGTCCTTACCCCAGCACACCCGAAGTCTGCCGCCGGCGAAAGGGGGGTGACACGAGGCGCTCAGGCCACTAAAGTTCGGGCACTCAACCCGCGGTGATGCGATCCACCGCCGCAGAGAACTGGGCCTCGGTGAGGGTGCCGGCATCCCGCAGCTTCGCGAGTTCGACGATCTCGGTCGCCAGGGAACGCTGCGGCGGCACCGCGTCGAGGAACAGCTTCGACAACCGCGGAAACCGCTGCGGCTCGAGCAGCGACTTCACGTAATCCATCCACGGATCGTCCCGCCCGGTCTTCGGGTTCACCGGCATGCGGATCGGCGCCACACACTCCGGGTGCTCCTCGGCGTGCCGCAGCGCATCGCGCAGAGGGAGGAGCGTGTGGTCGTCCTTCTGCTGCACCGCCGCAGCGACGTCGGGATGGAACTGCGGATGGGCGAACGTCAACCCCGGCAGAGCGGGAGAGAGCAGGATGACGGCTTCGGTGAAACCCCGACCGGATCCGCTCATCCCGTTCGTCAGCCGGAACCCGCTCGCCTTCGTCGTGTTCTTCACACTCCACAGCCCGCGCACCTGATCGCGCAGCGACTGCAGATCGAAACCGTCGGCATTGTGGCCGCCGGGCACCGAGAGGATGCCGGACTGGTACGCCGCCGCCGCAATGATCCACTCGACCGCCGCGCCCGACCCGAAACGGTTCGCCCGGTCGGTCGGGTCGATGCGGTTCACGTTCGCCCGCAGCGCCGCCTCAAGCTCCTCGCGGAGGTTGTCGTCGGCGACCAGACGGTCACGCAGGGTGTCGAACTCGGGTGATCCGCTCGTGGATCCGGCCGGCCAGAGCGGAAGCTTCATGCGCTCGAAGCTTTCGCGGGGGGTTTCTCGCGGGTGGCGGTGGTGGCCGTGGCGGCGGTGGGGGCGATGCCGAGGTGGGAGTTGGCGTGGGTGGCGAGGAGGTCGTCGACGTAGTCGGGGGCGACGGCGAGGTTGAGCATCCGCAGGAGCCGCCACGGATGTTTGACGTTCTCGTTGCGGCGGCCGGCGTTGCGTTTGACGACCACGTTCTCGTGTTCGGAGACTTCGAGCGCCGCGATCAGCGCCGGGTCGGCATCCCCGATCGGCACCGGCACCGACATGAGGATCGTGCGCGAGACGGTGATTCCGCCTTCGTAGGCCCGCCACCACCAGTAGGCGAGCGACGAGTTCAACACGATCGCGGCACGGTCCCGCGACTCGGCGGTCGGAAAGTACAGCCGGTGCACGTGCCCGCGGTCGAGCACCCGTTTCACCGCAGAGAGAAAGTAGCGCGGTGTGACCGGCACATCGAGCGGATACGCCGTCGGCCCGGGCACGGTGAGGTCGCGCACCGTGGTGTCGCATTCGAGCATCGCGCGATGCAACGGCACGAGAGCGGCACCGACCTTCGGGAACGCACGATCTTCGTCGGGCTGCAGCGGCGCCAAGAAGTCGTCGGCGGCCTCGAACAGGTCGGACCGTTCGTGGGCACGCCAGCGCAACAGCGGGGTGATGCGGTGGCGACGGGGAGCCTCCGCCGATCCGGCCGCGGAAGCTTCCCCGATCAGCCCGACGAGCACCGCCGCGCGGGTCGAGTTCACCCGGTTGCTGTTCTGCGACCCGAACTTCACCCCGCGGAACACGTTGTCGGGCACGTTGTCGAAGCAGTAGACATCCATCGTCTGGAGTCGCCGCACGAGCAACCGGCGCAAGCCCGCGAACTTGCGCCCTGACGTGAAACTTTGCGGCGTGATCGCGACGATGCCGCGGCGGCCGAGTTTCAGCATCCGTTCCAGAAAGTAGGCGTACAGGTCGCGTGAGTCGGCGGCGTCGGTGAACCGGTCGTCTCGGGGTACGACGACGTACGGCGGGTTCATGAGTGCGTAGTCGAACGGCGGCAGGTCGTCGGTGAGGGCGTCGGCCACCCGCGAGCGCGTCACGACCGCCCGGTACTGCGCAGCGTCGAGCCCGAACTCGGTGGCGAGCAGGGCCCGAGCGATGGTGAGGGCGAGCGGGTCACGGTCAACGAGCACGAGCCGTTCGGCGAGAAACCGGCGGGGGTCGGCCTGTTCGTGGGCGAGCCAGTAGGAGAGGTTGCCGATTCCGCAGCACGGGTCGATCCAGGTGCCTTCGGGAAGAGCGGCGGCGCGGGTGGCGAGAAACCGGGCGACGTCGTCGGGGGTGAAGAACTGGCCGCTCGACTTGCGGCTGGAGCGGTCGACGTAGGCGAGCGAGAACTCGTAGAGCACGTTGATCTCGCTGATGGTGAGGCCGTCGATGAGGTCGTCGGTCACCTCCCGGCCGCGCTCGGGGAGGTCGCTCAGGATCGCCGACATCGCCGCGCCGCCGACCCGCGTGACGTGAGCCGCGACGAGGGAATGCCAGAACGCTTCGACGCCGAGGCGGTCGATGCCTTCGGCGACGAGCTCCGCGCGAGCGTGGAGGATCCGGCGGGTCACAGTTGAAGGGTAGGCGTCACCGCCGACCTCGTCAGGGATGCGCGCCGCGCGCTCAGCGGTCGGGAACGCCGCGCGGCCGGGAAGTCAGCGGTCGCGCGGGTCGTCGAGCGCTTCGTCGAGGGAGTCGCCGGTCGGGTCGTCGGCGGTCGGGTCGGTGAGTCGTTCGCCGCCGACCGGCATCCCGCCCCACGACAGCGCCGTCCAGCCGGCGTCGGGGGAGCCTTCGACGACGACGACGCCGGTGTTGTCGAGGTGGTTGTCGGCGGTGAATCCGTCGCCCAGGTTGCCAACGCGCGCGCCCGTCCAGACGCGGATGGCGGCGCCGTGGCTGACGACGACGACGGTCGCGTCGTCAGGATGTTCCGCCACGATGCCGACGATCGCCCCATCGAAGCGCTCGAAGAAGGCGTGGCCGTCGGGTCCACCCGGCATGACCGGGGAGGGGTCGCCCCACCCCCACGCGAACACGGTGGTCATGTAGGTGCGCACCGCGTCGTGGTCGCTGCGGCCTTCGACGTCGCCCGCTTCGATCTCGTGTGTTCCCGCCAGCTCGACCGGGGTGAGCCCGAGCGCGGCGGCGAGTGGGGCGGCTGTTTCGTGGGTACGCACCAGCTTCGAGACGTAGATCGCGGCGATCGTCTCGTGCCCGAGCGCCTCGACGACAGCTTCAGCCTGGCGGGTGCCGAGTTCGGTCAACCCGGGACCGGGGGTGGCGGTGTCGAGGATGCCACGCACATTGGCGGGCGTCTGACCGTGACGGACGAGAAGGATTCGCATGGCCCGGCTAGCCTAGGCGCGCCGACTGACGCCGTCCTGAATTGGCGGCTCCCCAGCCGTGGGGTGTTCGACGGCTATCGCACCGCGACGGCGTACGAGAAGTCGCCCTCGTCGCTGTCGATGCTCACCCAGACCAGTTTCTCGCCACCGTCGGGCAGTACGCCGTTGCAGGTGTAGAGCGAACCCCGCTCGAGACTCTCGACGAACACGGGGCAGGAGACGGATGCGAGCTCGCCGCTTCCGACGAGGTCGGCCTGCACGGCCTGCTGGATCTCGAGCGCCTTCGTCACCGGCACCGCCTGCCCGGTCAGGAACGCCGCGACCGGCCCGCCCACCGCGAGCAGGGTCAGGATGATGAGGGTCACCAGCGGCCCGGACCCCGCGACGCGCGCGCGGCGAGCGATCAGGTAGACCAGCGGTCCGAGGAGTGCGAGCGCGGGGCTCGCCGGGCGGTGACCGTTGTGCCGGAGCTTGCGGGCATCCATCGCCGCCCAGATGAGCGTGAGCAGTGTCGGAACGATTGCGATCGCGGCGACGACGGGGATGCCCTGCACGCTCGGCTCGGGCGTGACGTAGAAGGCGAGGTAGGCGGCCGTCGCGGCGGCGGCGAGGGTGAGCAGTGGCCACAGGGCGATGAACCACGACGACGCGGTGGCGGTGCCGGGTTCGTCGTACTCCGCTTCGGGTTCGGCGTTCCAGGGCCGGTAGTCCGAGCTGGTCGACGACGATGTCGCAGCGTGGCCGTGGCCGGCGGCCCGCAGGATGACGTCGTTCTCGGCGGTGCTGATGCCGTACTGGCGCTCGAGTTCGCGCGCCTCGGCGATGCGCGCGAGGGTCTCGGGAGTCTGGGTGGAGCCGGTGGCGGTCGTGACCTGCTCCGCTCCCGTCTGCTGGCTGGCGTATTCGTCGCCGTAACGGTGGCCGCCGTTGCCGTAGTCGCCATACGACGACACCGTCGGTTGCGGGCTGGGTGTCGGGGTGGGCTTCTGGGCGGTGTGCTCCGTCCAGGCGAGACCGTTCCACCAGCGCACGTGGGCGCTCGAGGCGGGGTCTTCATACCAGCCCGCAGGCACGACGCGTGTCATCAAGTCGGTCAAGCCATACTCCTTCGGGCCGGGTTATGCCGGGGGCACGAATGCGAAGGGGGGTGCAGGTGCGGGTGGTACTGGTACTGGTGGTTCAGGGGTGAGGCCAGTCTAGGGATTGCGACGGTGCGTCTCACCACCCCGTTCGGGTGTGTCTCAGACGGCGTTCAGACCTGATTCAGCCTCACGTCGACGCTGGGTCAGTTACGCATCGTGAAGACGCCCCAGTTGTCGACGCGCCACTCGATCCAACCGTTGGAGCGCTGGAGGCTGACGAGCACGTCGAAAGTCTCGCCGTCGTTGTTCGACGCCTTGCAGGTGAACGACTGCTGCAGGAGCAGCGGGGGACTTTCGGGACAGTCGACCCTGAGTTCCGCGCCGAGCGAGCGGGCATCAGCCGTCACCGACCGTTCAGCTTCCTCCGAGAAGAACGCGGGGGAGAGTTCCATCACGAGGCCGGGAACGGCGACGACGGCGCCCGCCATGAAGAGGCCGAGGGCGAAGAAGGTGAGCACGGGGCCGAAGCCGGTGCCGGTTTCGCGCACCGTCGCGACGAGCCGCGCCGCGAGGTAGACGGGCGCTCCGAACAGCGCCCACGCCCAGGGGGCGGGAGAGTCCATGCCGCCCCTCTCCAGCATGCGGTAGTCGACGATGGCGAGGGCGAGGCCGGCGACCCAC